>NZ_JBHYIK010000012.1:20801-65201 GCF_042739735.1 Amycolatopsis sp. NPDC059027
CGGGCGGGGGGGGGGGGGGGGGGCCCCCCCCCCCCCGGGTCAGCACGCACCACGAGCACGGGAAAGGGGCGCCCCGAAGGGGACGCCCCTGAACAGCACAAACCCGAGTGGTGCGCGATACTGGGATTGAACCAGTGACCTCTTCCGTGTCAGGGAAGCGCTCTCCCGCTGAGCTAATCGCGCGAGGTGGAGACGGGATTCGAACCCGTGTACACGGCTTTGCAGGCCGTTGCCTCGCCTCTCGGCCACTCCACCGTGCAAGGCTCGCGAGCCTTCCGAGCGGACGACGGGATTCGAACCCGCGACCCTCACCTTGGCAAGGTGATGCGCTACCAGCTGCGCTACGTCCGCACTTCCGCGGATCCAGGCTTCCGGCTCAAGACCTTCGGTCTTGTTTCCTGCCCCGTCTCCGTGGTGTGTAAGTACATTATCGGACCCGGAAAAACCGCCCGACACCGGGGTGTCATCTCGCCGTCGCGGGCCGGTTGATCAGGCCAGATCGTTCGGGATGAGGTGGGTGAGCGCGTCGTCGACGTCGACCCACAGGTGCTCGTTGCCCGGCAGTACGACGTCGTAGGTGCGGTCGAGGAAGTCGGCGAGCTCCTGGGCCGACGCCTCGAACATGGCGTGCCCGGAGGGGGAGTTGAGCTCGATGAGCACGGACTCGGGATCCTCGACCGAGGGACGGATGCGGACGTCCCCGTCACCCGCGTCGGCGAGCAGGCCGTCCGCGAGGAGGTCGCGCGCGTAGACCCACTCGACCCAGCCGGCCCGGCCGGTGCGGAAGGCGGCCACGACCGCGTAGGGGTCGCGGGTGTCGTAGCGGAGCTCCACCTTCACCGGAACCGCGGGAGTCCGCGGCGCCAGCAGGTCGAAGACCGCCGTCGAGCGGAGGGTCACGTGATCGTTGCGCATCGTCCTACCTTTCGTCTCCCTTCCCGGCCCGGCCGACCGAGGACGATGATGAGACGCGCCAGGAGGCCGATTCGATCGCGGGTTCTCCGGAGATCACCCGTCTGGGGTCATCGGCCCCTGTGGCGCTCGTCAACGTCCACGACGCGCAGCCTTCGCGTGCGCCTGCGGGCAGGCCACACGTACATACTGCGCGGTTTAGCCGCCGTGCGATAGCACCGTCGCACGGACGCCGATCGGCGCGTCGGGCGGCCCCGAGCCCGGATGACCTCCGTTAGCTCGGGGTTGTTCGCTCCGTACCTGCGGTTATGCGGAGGGTGGTCGCTTTGAACCACCCGTTTGCAGGCCCCCAAAAGTCGTGTTGTAGAGTCTGTTTCACACCGCGAGGGGGCGATTAGCTCAGCGGGAGAGCGCTTCGTTCACACCGAAGAGGTCACTGGTTCGATCCCAGTATCGCCCACCCCCACAAAGGCCCTGGACCTGCGAGTCCAGGGCCTTTGTCGTTTCTGCGGCCACCCTGCCTCGTCCGGGTTTCCTGCCCTCGACGGCTCTTCCGGCCCCGGCGCCGGGGGCGCGCCCTTCCTGCCGGGCGTACGGCCTGGAGCGGGTGATGTGATCCTGCGCACTCCTTCTCCCCGGGTGCGGTCCAGACCACTGAGAGCGCCCCTCCGTCGCCGTGGCGGCGGTCACGCCGGGTCGCGTCCGTATCGCGGGAGGTGGCTCGCCGGGGCGGGGTGGATCTGTGACGAAAAGGTGTCGTGGTGACAGGTTTCCGGAAAGTGTCACCGGACGGTTACCGGCCACCTTCCGCGCGCCGCGGCGTTCCATTGTGGACGGCCGGGAACTCGATCGTCCACAATGGAAGGTCGAGGGACGGGTCGCGGCGCGTGGTCGGTTAGTCTCTCGCATTGTGGTCGCGGTGAATTTTCCTGCTACTTTCAGTAGTTATCGGCGGGGATACGTCTTACTCCGAGTTGTCATCATCCCGTTATATTGACGCCATTCTTTCGCCGGGACGACCCTGGGGATGTGGCAGAAAATCCTTGTAACGAAGCGTCGAGAGGCGCCGATACCTTGGCGAGCGTCGCTCGTTGGGCGCCCGGACGGGATGAGTGCCGATTACCCGGCGCAATCATTCTCGTTCACGCAGAGTGCTGACGGAGACCCTATTTCCCTGGTTCCGGGAGGTCTGATGGAAGAGTCGGTGCGGCCTTCGTCCACAGTTCGGACACCGCCGCCGCACATCGACCTCCAGGCTGTTCCGCGTCCGGCGGAAGAGATGGCACAGCCCGCCGATGTGCTCGAACCCGGCACGGCGCCGCTGTCGAGAACAATGCCCGCGGCATGGGAAAGACGGTACTGGGCCTGGGTGGTCGGCAGTGACGTTTTCGCGGTCGCGCTGGTGATCGCCGTGAGTGCCTACATCATCGATCGGGTCGCCCCGCACGACATGCACGCGTTCGGCACCGCCGCCGCCGTCCTGTGCTCGCTGCCGCTGAGCCGCGCGTGGAGCCAGCGGGTGCTCGGCGAGGGGGCGGAGGAGTACCGGACGCTCGGGCGCGGCCTCATCCTCGCCGCGGTCGTCGTCGCCTTCGGCGGTCTGCTGTTCGGCGCGCTGGAAGTACAGCCGTGGGTGTTCATCGTGGTGCCGGCGATCGCGCTCGTCGCCTTCCCGCAGCGGTACGTGCTGCGCCAGGTGCTGCACCGGCGCCGCCGCCACGGCCGCTGTCTCCTGCCGGTGATGGCCGCGGGGAGCGCGGACACGGTCGCCGACCTGATCGAGCGCACCCGTAAGGAGGCGCACGTCGGCTGGCGGGTCGAGGCGGCGTGCACGTCCGGCACCGGCGCGGAGCGTGACAGCGGGGAGATCGACGGTGTCCCCGTGGTCGGCAAGCTCGACGAGCTGGCGCGGCACGTCCGCCGCGGTGGTTACCGGGTCGTCGCGATCACCGCGGACCAGTACTGGAGCCCGCGACGGCTGCAGCAGCTGGCCTGGGATCTGGAAGGCACCTCGGCCGAGATGGTCGTCGCTCCGGTGCTGATGGAGGTCGCCGGCCCCCGGCTCAACGTCTCCGGTGTGCTCGGCATGCCGTTGCTGCGGGTCGCGGCGCCGAGCTTCAGCGGCGGACGCCGGGTGGTGAAGGAGATCGTCGATCGCTGTGGTTCGGCCTTCCTGCTGACGCTGCTTCTCCCGCTGCTGCTCGTGATCGCGGTCGCGGTCAAGCTCGGTGACCGTGGCCCGGTGATCTACCGTCAGCGCCGGGTCGGCCGCGACGGCGCGACGTTCACGATGCTCAAGTTCCGCACCATGGTCACCGACGCCGACCGGATCCGCGCGGCGCTCGAAGCCGACAACGAGGGCGCCGGGCCGCTGTTCAAGATGCGCCGGGACCCGAGGGTGACGCGGGTGGGCGCGATCCTGCGGCGCTACTCGCTCGACGAGCTGCCCCAGCTGATCAACGTGCTCACCGGCCGGATGTCGCTCGTCGGCCCGCGCCCGCCGCTGCCGGAGGAGACGGAGAAGTACGCGCCGGACGCGCGGCGCCGTCTGCTGGTGAAGCCGGGGCTCACCGGGCTCTGGCAGGTGAGCGGCCGCAGCGATCTCACCTGGGCCGAGAGCATCCGGCTGGACCTGCGCTACGTCGAGGACTGGTCGCTGGCACTGGATCTGGTGATCCTCTGGAAGACCTTCCGCGCCGTGGTGTTCGGCCAGGGAGCCTACTGACGCCACGCCTCGTTTTCCCCACGCGGCCGCCGTTTCCCGACCGGGACGGCGGCCGTCGTCGTTTCCGGTTGTGATCCACCGCATATCCGGCCGCGCGGGAAATAGTGAAACGCTCAACTATGTTGGTCATGGCAGACCGGCGAGTGAAAGGAACCAGCCCCATGACCACCACCGAGACCGCCCTCCAGCTGCCTGCCGACGTCCAGGACCTGCTGTTCCGCGAGGCGCGCACGGCGAACAGCTTCAGCGACGAGCAGGTCACCGACGAGCAGCTCCGCGCGATCTACGAACTCATCAAGTGGGCGCCGACGTCGATGAACACCCAGCCGCTGCGGGCGCTCGTCATCCGTACCGACGAAGCGAAGCAGCGTCTGCTGCCCCTGATGTCCGAGGGCAACCGTGCCAAGACCGAGGCCGCCCCGCTGACCGTCGTGCTGGCCGCCGACGTCGACTTCCACGAGAACCTGCCCCAGCTGTTCCCGCACTTCCCCGGCGCCAAGGACGTCTTCAGCGAGGAGCCGGGCAGGGTCGAGGTCGCGAAGCTGAACACCTCGCTGCAGATCGGCTACTTCATCATCGGCGTGCGCGCCGCCGGGCTGGCCGCCGGCCCGATGACCGGTTTCGACGCCGAGGGCGTGGACAAGGAGTTCTTCGCCGACCGGCCGTGGAAGTCGCTCGTCGTGGTGAACATCGGCAAGCCGGGCGAGAACCCGTGGTTCGACCGCCTGCCGCGGCTGGCCTTCGACGAGGTCGTCGAGTCGCTCTGACCTGCGTGTTGTCCCTCGCGTAATGCGGATGAGGCCGGGCACCGGCGGCAGATAACATGACGGAGATGTCAACAGCAGTTGGCATCTCCGTCATCCGTCTCCGAGGAGCCGACCGTGTCCCAGCAGCCCCCAGTTTCCGTCGTACCCGCCGCGCGCGTGGTGGTACCGGCGGGCACTACGGCCGGGGCCGCGGTCCGCGAAGCGGGATTGCCGACCAAGGGGCCGGACACCGTCGTCGTGGTGCGCGACGCCGAGGGCAAGCTGCGGGACCTTTCCTGGGCGCCGGAAGCCGGCGCCGAGGTCGAGCCGGTCGCGGCGAGCACCGAGGACGGCCGCAGCGTCATCCGCCACTCGGCGGCGCACGTGCTCGCCCAGGCGGTGCAGCAGCAGTTCCCGGACGCCAAGCTCGGCATCGGGCCGCCGGTGAAGGACGGGTTCTACTACGACTTCGCCGTGGACACCCCGTTCACCCCGGAGGACCTGCAGGCGCTGGAAAAGCGCATGAAGCAGATAGTCAAGGGCGCCCAGCAGTTCTCCCGCCGCGTGTTCGACTCCGTCGACGAGGCGAAGAAGGAGCTCGCCGACGAGCCGTTCAAGCTCGAGCTCGTCGACCTCAAGTCCGAAGTGGACACTTCCGAGGTGATGGAGGTCGGCGAGGGTGAGCTGACCATCTACGACAACCTCGACCCGCGCACCAAGGAGAAGGTCTGGGGCGACCTGTGCCGCGGCCCGCACGTGCCGACCACGAAGTTCATCCCGGCGTTCAAGCTGACCAGGGTCGCCGCGGCGTACTGGCGGGGGAGCGAGAAGAACCCGCAGCTGCAACGGATCTACGGCACCGCGTGGGAGTCGGCCGAGGCGCAGGACGCCTACCTGGAGCGGCTCGCCGAGGCAGAGCGGCGTGACCACCGCAAGCTCGGCGCGGAGCTGGACCTGTTCTCGTTCCCGGACGAGATCGGCTCCGGGCTCGCCGTGTTCCACCCCAAGGGCGGCATCATCCGCCAGGAGCTGGAGGACTACTCGCGGCGCCGCCACGTCGAGGCGGGCTACGAGTTCGTCTACTCGCCGCACATCACCAAGGGCACGCTCTTCGAGACCTCGGGGCACCTGGACTGGTATCGCGACGGCATGTACCCGGCGATGCACCTGGACGCCGAACTGGACGACGAGGGCAACGTCCGCAAGCCCGGCCAGGACTACTACCTCAAGCCGATGAACTGCCCGTTCCACGACCTGATCTTCCGCTCGCGCGGCCGGTCGTACCGGGAACTCCCGCTGCGGATGTTCGAGTTCGGCTCGGTGTACCGCTACGAGAAGTCCGGTGTGGTGCACGGGCTGACTCGCGTTCGCGGTATGACGCAGGACGACGCGCACATCTTCTGCACCCCCGAGCAGGTGCCCGGTGAGCTGAAGTCGTTGCTGGACTTCGTGCTGAACCTGTTGCGCGACTACGGTCTCGACGACTTCTACCTGGAGCTGTCGACCCGCAACGACGAGAAGTACGTCGGCACCGACGAGATGTGGGCCGAGGCGACCGAGGTGCTGCGGGTGGCCGCCGAGGACTCCGGGCTGGAACTGGTGCCGGATCCGGGCGGCGCGGCGTTCTACGGCCCGAAGATCTCCGTGCAGGCCAAGGACGCGCTGGGCCGCACCTGGCAGATGTCGACCATCCAGCTGGACTTCAACCTTCCCAAGCTGTTCGAACTGGAGTACACCGCGGCCGACGGCTCGCGGCAGCAGCCGGTGATGATCCACCGCGCGTTGTTCGGCTCGATCGAGCGGTTCTTCGGGGTGCTCACCGAGCATTACGCCGGTGCGTTCCCGGCGTGGCTTTCGCCGGTGCAGGTGGTCGGCATCCCGATCACCGCCGATCAGGTGGAGCACCTGCAGGGTGTGGAGAAGGCGTTGCGCGCCAAGGGAATACGCGCGCAGGTCGACGCGAGTGACGACCGGATGCAGAAGAAGATCCGCACCCACACCACGCAGAAGGTGCCCTTCATGCTGCTGGCCGGGGCGAAGGATGTGGAGGCGGGCGCGGTCTCGTTCCGGTTCCGTGACGGTACCCAGGTCAACGGCGTGCCCGTCGCCGACGCGGTCGAGGCGGTCGCCGGCTGGATTGCCCGCCGGGAGAACAGTTCGCCCTCGGCCGAGGCGCTGGAGACGATCCTTCGGTGAGTGCGGCGGAAGGTCCCGATCTCGTCGAGCAGGACGGGATCGGGGTCCCGGACGCCTTGCAGCGGCTGTGGACCCCGCATCGGCTCGCCTACGTCCAAAGTGGAGTGAAGGCGGACGAGGGCTGTCCATTCTGCACACTGCCGGCGAAGGATGACGAGACCGCGCTGATCCTGGCGCGCGGGGAACTGGTGTACGCGGTGCTGAACCTGTATCCGTACAACCCCGGTCATCTCATGGTGGTGCCCTACCGGCACATCCCGGACTACACGGACCTGACGCCGGAGGAGACGCGCGAGTTCGCGGAGTTCACCCAGCACGCGATGCGCGTCGTGCGCGCGGTTTCCGCCGCGCACGGGTTCAACATCGGGATGAACCAGGGCGTCGTCGCCGGGGCCGGGATCGCCGCGCACCTGCATCAGCACGTCGTGCCGCGCTGGGGCGGGGATTCGAACTTCATGCCGGTGGTGGGTCACACGAAGGTGCTGCCACAGCTACTCGGCCAAACCCGGAAGCTCCTCGCCGACGCCTGGTAGGCCCTGGCTCAAGCGCCCCAATGTGGCGTTCGGTGCGTTGGACGCACCCAATGCCACATTGGGGTTTCTCGGTAGGTGCGGGGGGGGGGTGCGGTTTTGCTGGTGGGCGCTTTCCGGGAGCTTGGTGAGGTGGTGAAGGGGTCCTTCACGGCCTGCGGTGGGTCCGGGGATGTGTTGCGAACGCTCCGTTCGGGACGTTCATCGTCGGCAACGGAGCGTTCGCGACATCGGGCGAATCGTGTCGGCTTGTGCGAGGGAAGTCCGAGGGACGCCCTGGGTGCGTCCACCGCACCCAGGGACGCCCTTGTCGCACCCCCAGCCAGCGCACCGAAGGCGTCCTACAACACAACCGGCAACACTCAGGGCCCCAGAAGCCTTAGCGAGAAAACCTCATGGGGCGCTCGGACGCGGGGGCCGGGCTCAGCCCTGGAGGTAGGCCTGCAGCTCGATGTCGATCTTGACCTTCTCGGACAGGAAGGCGTTGCCCTCCGGGCCGATGCCGAAGTCGCGGCGGTTCACCGTCGCGCTGGCGGACACGCCGAGCGTGGTCGCGTTGTTGTTGGCCGGGTTGACGCCGATGCCGTTGAACTCCGCCTCGAGCGTCACCGGGACGGTCTTGCCGCGCCAGGTCAGCTCACCGTCGAGGAGGTAGTCGTCGCCGCCCTCGGCGCGGATCCCGGTCGAGGTGAAGGTGATGGTCGGGTGCTCGGCGACGTGGAAGAAGTCCTCCGCCTTGAGGTGCTCGTCGCGGCCGTCGACGCCGCTGGCCACCGAGGCGGCGTCGATCTCGACAGTCACCGACGACCCGAGGATGTCGTCCGCGGTCACGACGGTGCCGGTGAACGCGGTGAAGTTGCCGCGCGACTTCGCCAGGCCCAGGTGCTTGACGGTGTAGGCGATGTTCGAGTGCGCGGTGTCGATCGTCCACTTGCCGGCGACGTAGCCGGGGATCTCCGTGGTGGCGGTCATCAAGTCTCCAGTGGTTCTACGTGGTGGGTCCAGGTTCGCGCCCATCTGGTTGAGCGCTCAATCGAAGTGTAGCGCTACCTAGTTGAGTCCTCAACTAGAGGTACTATGGGAGCCATGTCCGAAACTCGATGGCTCACGGCGGGGGAGCAGAAGGTCTGGCGCGAATTCGGTCAGGCGATCGCGATGCTCCAGGCGCATCTGGAAGGCCAGCTGCAGCACGACTCGGGCATGCCCTATACCTACTACGAGGTTCTCGTCGCGTTGTCCGAGGCCCCCGGCCGCAGGCTGCGGATGAGCGAGCTCGCCGACAAGCGACGTTCGTCACGCAGCAGGTTGTCCCACGCCGTGTCCCGGCTGGAGGCGAACGGCTGGGTCCGCCGGGAGTCCTGCCCGACCGACAAGCGGGGGGCGTGGGCGGTGCTGACGAAGGAAGGCTTCGCCGCGCTCGCGGAGGCGGCGCCCGGACACGTCGATGCCGTCCGCGAGAGCGTCTTCGACCCGCTGACCGAGGAACAAGTGGCCGCGCTGGGCGAGATCAGCGCCGCGATCCGGCGGCAGCTTTCGCCGCGGTGCGCGGCGGCCGTCGCGGCCGAGGAGGCCGCCGAGTACGCGGGCGAGGTCGTCGAGCTGCCGAAATCCAGCTGACCCCGGCGGGTCGGGGGCGGGTACGCGGGCGTCGCCGGGTGGTGTCGATAGGCTTCGCACGCCCACCCGAACCGGCAGCCAGGTGCAACCAGAGAACCGATGCTCAACATCTTCGCGCGTACGTCCGTTTCCCGCGTCACCGATCCGATCGGCCAGGCGCTGGTCAGGGCTGGGCTGACCCCGAACGTCATGACCGTCGTGGGCACCGCGTGCGCGATGGTGTCCGCGCTGGTGTTCTTCCCGAACGGCATGCTGCTGTGGGGCACGTTCACGGTGTGGGGCTTCGCCATGCTGGACCTGCTCGACGGCGCGATGGCCAGGGCCCGTGGCTACGGGACGCCGTTCGGCGCGGTGCTGGACGCGACCTGCGACAGGCTGGTCGACGGGGCGCTGTTCGCGGCGATCGCCTGGTGGTGCTTCGTCCGCGCGGGGAACGAGCGGGCCGCGGCCGCCGCGTTGATCTGCCTCGTCCTCGCCCAGGTCATTTCGTACGTCAAGGCCCGTGCGGAGGCGTCGGGGCTCGAGGCCGACGGCGGGCTGGTCGAACGGGCCGAGCGGCTGATCATCGCCCTGGTCGGCACCGGGCTGCAGGGCTTCGGCGTGCCGTACGCGGTCGAGGTGTCGCTGTGGCTGCTCGCCGTGCTGTCGGTGGTGACCCTGCTGCAACGGGCCGCGGCGGTGGCCGCGGCCGCGCGGGCGGCGCGGCCCGGTGACGCGCGGCCAGGAGGGGCGCGACCATGACGACGCTGTCCGAGCGGTTGAGCGCGTTCGGCTACCTGACGGCCTGGCGGCTGGCGGGCTGGATGCCGCGTTCCTTCGGCTCGGCGGTGTTCTCGCTCGGCGCGGATCTGGCGGTGCGGCGCGACGGCGGCGGCGTCCGGCAGCTGCGGCGCAATCTCCAGCGGGTGGTGCCCCAGGCGGACGGCAAGGAACTCGACGAGCTGACGCGCCGGGCGATGCGGTCGTACGCGCGCTACTGGTTCGAGACGTTCCGGATGCCTTCGACGGACCAGGCCGAGATCCGCGGAAAGGTCATCGCCACCGGCGCGGAGAACATCGACGCCGCGCTCGCCGAGGGCAACGGCGCGGTGATCGCCTTGCCGCACACGGGAAACTGGGACGCCGCCGGGGTCTGGCTCGCCGGGCACACCGGCGGGTTCACCACGGTCGTGGAGCGGCTCAAACCCGAGTCGCTGTACCGCAGGTTCGTGGCCTACCGCGAGTCCCTCGGCTTCGAGATCGTGCCGCTGACCGGGGACAGCTCCAGCATGCGGGTCCTGCTGAGCCGGTTGCGCGAGAACAAGGTCGTCTGCCTGGTCGGGGACAGGGATCTCTCCGGCAGCGGTGTCCCGGTGAAGTTCTTCGGCGAGCAGGCGCGGCTGCCGATGGGCCCGGCCCGGCTCGCCGCGACCACGGGCGCGGCGCTCATCCCGGCCGGGTGCTGGTTCACCGAGGACGGCTGGGAGGTGCGGATGCACCCGCGCATCCGGGTCACCAACCGGGCCGAGGTACCCGCGGCGACCCAGGCGCTGGCGGACATCTTCGCCGCCGACATCGCCGCGCACCCGGCGGACTGGCACATGCTCCAGAAGTTCTGGCCCGCCGACCTCGAAGCCGCCGAACAGCTCAGTGCCAGCGAAGCGAGCTGACGTGGACTCCCCGCCGGCACACGTGATGAACATCGGCATCGTGTGCCCGTACTCCTTCGACGTACCCGGTGGCGTGCAGGGGCACGTGCTCGACCTCGCGAAGGCGCTGATCGCGCGTGGCCACCGGGTGTCGGTGCTCGCGCCCGCCGACGAGGACGCCGTCCTGCCGGAGTTCGTCTGTCCCGCCGGGAAGGCGCTCGGTATCCCGTACAACGGGTCGGTCGCGCGGCTGCAGTTCGGCCCGGTGTCCTACGCGCGCGTGCGGCGCTGGCTGCGCGAGAACGATTTCGATGTGCTGCATCTGCACGAGCCCGCGGCGCCCAGCCTTTCGCTGCTGGCGCTGATGGTCGCCGACGGGCCGATCGTCGCCACCTTCCACACGGCCACCCCGCGCTCCCGCACCCTTTCCGCGTTCCAGCCGGTGCTGCGGCCGCTTCTGGAGAAGATCACCGCGCGGATCGCCGTCTCCGCCCTCGCCCGTCGGGTCCAGGTGGAGCACGCTGGCGGGGACGCGGTGGAGATCCCCAACGGCGTCGACGCCGGTTTCTTCGCCCGCGCGACCCCGCTGGACGGCTATCCGCGGGCCGGTGGGACGGTCGGGTTCGTCGGCCGGTTCACCGAGCCACGCAAGGGAATGGGCGTGCTGCTGGCGGCGTCGCGGATGCTGCTGGACGAGTTCGAGGACCTGCGGCTGCTCGTCGTCGGCCGCGGTGATCCCGACGAACTGCGCCGGGAGGCGGGGCCCGAGCTGGCGCCGCACATCGAGCTGCTGGGACAGGCCGACGACGAGACGAAGGCCCGCGCGCTGCGCAGTGTCGACGTCTACTGCGCGCCGAACACCGGGGGCGAGAGCTTCGGCATGATTCTCACCGAAGCGATGGCCGCGGGGACGCCGGTGCTCGCCAGCGGCCTCGACTCGTTCCGCCGGGTGCTCGACGACGGAAAGGCCGGGATGCTCGTCGAAACCGGAGACGCCGCCGCGCTCGCGGGCGGACTGCGGGAGCTGCTCGGCGACCCGGCCCGCCGGGCCTCGCTCGCGGCCGCGGCGGGGGAGCGGGTCGCGATGTACGACTGGCCGGTGGTCGTCACCCAGGTGCTGAGGGTCTACGAGACCGCCGTCGCGGCCGACCCTCGCCGGGTCGGCGCCACGGATCGGGAGCCCGCGCGGTGACAGTGCTGGGCTGGCTGCTGCCCGCGGTGGCGGCGATCGTCGTACTGGGCGGGCTGTTCCTGCTCGCGACCGCGAACCGGCTCGACCGGCTGCACATCCGGACCGACGCGGGCTGGGCGGCGCTCGACGCCGCGTTGGCCCGCCGGGCGGTGGTCGCCCGCGCGGCCGCCGCCGTCCTCGGTGAGGACGATCTGCGTACCGCGGCCGAACGCGCCGAATCGGCGGCGCGGCCGGACCGGGAGGCCGAGGAGAACGAGCTGACACTGCGGCTCGCGCGGGTCGACCGGGTCCGCCTCCCCGCCGCGCTGGCCGGGGAACTGACCGACGCCGAACACCGCGTCGTCATCGCCCGCCGCGTCCACAACGACGCCGTCCGCGACACGCTGACCCTGCGCCGCCGCCGCAAGGTCCGCTACTTCGGCCTCGCCGGCACCGCGCCGCTCCCCGAATACTTCGAAATCGCCGAACCCGACCTCTGAACACGCGAGATCTCCGTCTGATCACGCGAGAACGCGATCCGATCACGCGAGGTCTCCGAATCGGGTCCGGCGGCGTTACGTGTGCAGGCGGAGATTTCCCGTGTCTGGATGGAGATCTCGCGTGATCGGGCGGAGACTGAGCGCATGACTGGAGCGGAGGCGTGCGAAGTCGCGCATGGGAAGGCCGAAGCGGAGCACGAGAGGCGGACGCTCGTCGCGGTGTTCGCCTCGCCGGTGGCGCGCTATCTGCTCGCGTACGGTCGCGACGTCGGCTATGACGTCGTGCTGTTCGAGCCCGACGCGGCCCGCGCGACCGATGTGCCGGAGGATTTCGAGACGAGCACGACGTTGCCCGAACTCGACGACACCGCCGACGTCGTCGTCACCGACCACCACCGCCCCGAGCTGGGCCCGGCGCTCCAGACGGCGTTGACCGGCCGGGCCCGCTGGATCGGGGTGCTCGGCAACCCCCGGCATCCCGGCCCGCACGTGGCCGCGCTGAAGGCACTCGGCGTGCCGGAGCCCGACATCGCGCGGGTGCACCGGCCGGTCGGGCTCAACATCGGGTCCCGCACCCCGCCGGAGATCGCGATCGCGACGATCGCCGGGCTGATCGCCGACCGGACCGGACGCCCCGGCGGGTTCGCGTTCTAGGCGTCGCGTGCTACCGGGCGGCGACTCCTTCCGGCATCGGCTCGAACCGGGCGTGGCGCCGGGTGAACGTCGCCGTGCCCGAGGTCATCGAGCGCAGGTCGATCAGGTACCGCAGGAGCTCCGCCGCGGGCACCTCGGCCCTGATCATCGTGCGGCCGCCCTGGCCGGACTCCGTCCCGAGCACCCGCCCGCGCCGGGACGAGAGATCGCCGAGCACCGTCCCGAGGTGGTCGTCCGGGAGGTGGATGGCGACCTCCTCCAGCGGTTCGAGCAGCGTGACGTGCCCGGCGGCGGCCGCCTCGCGCAGGGCGAGGGCACCCGCGGTCTGGAACGCGGCGTCGGAGGAGTCGACGCTGTGCGCCTTGCCGTCGACGAGCGTGACCCGCACGTCGATGACCGGATGCCCGTCGACGAGCCCGCGTTGCAGCTGGGCCCGCACGCCTTTCTCCACGCTCGGGATGAACTGGTGCGGCACCGCGCCGCCGACGACCTTGTCGACGAACTCGAACCCGCTGCCGCGCGGCAGCGGTTCGACTTCGATGTCGCACACCGCGAACTGCCCGTGCCCGCCGGACTGCTTCACGTGCCTGCCGTGTCCTTTGGCGGGTTTCGCGAACGTCGAGCGCAGGCTGATCTTCACCGGTTCGGTGTCGACGTCGGCACCGCCCGCCCGCAGCCGCGAGAGCACGACGTCGGCGTGTGCCTCGCCCATGCACCACAGCACCAGCTGATTGGTCTCGGCGTTGCGGTCCAGCCGCAGGGTCGGATCACCCGCGACGAGCCGGGAAAGGTTGCGTGCCAACGTGTCCTCGTCGCTGCGGGTCTTAGCCACGACGGCGACCGGCAGCAGGGGTTCCGGCATCGCCCACGGCCGCATCAGCAGGGGTTCCTCCGGATACGACACGGTGTCGCCGGTTTCCGCCGAGCCGACCTTGGTCAGCGCGCAGAGATCGCCCGCGACGCAGTACGGGACCTCGCGCAGGTTCGCGCCCAGCGGCGAGTAGAGGTGCGCGACGCGTTCGTCGGCGTCGTGGTCCTCGTGGCCGCGTTCGGCGAGCCCGTGCCCCGAGACGTGTACCGGCCGTTCCGGGCGCAGGGTCCCGGAAAACACCCGCACCAGTGACACCCGGCCGACGTAGGAATCGACCGCGGTCCGCACCACCTCGGCGGCCAGCGGCCCGTCGGGGTCGGCCTTCAGGTCGGTGTGCGGCGCGCCGTCGGGCGAGGTGACGTCGGGCGGCGTGTGCTCCAGCGGCGAGGGGAAGGCGCGGACGATCCCGTCGAGGATCTCGGCCAGCCCGACGCCGGTCTGCGAGCACACCGGGATCACCGGATGGAAGGTACCCCGTGCCACCGCGGTCTCCAGATCGGCGATGAGCGTGTCCTCGGCGATCTCCTCGCCGGCGAGGTACCGGTCCATCAGGGTCTCGTCCTCGCTCTCGGCGATGACGCCTTCGATCAGCTCGTTGCGTGCCTGCTCCATCCTGGCGAGGTCGGCCGGGTCGGGCTCGGCCACGCGCGGTGGGTGACCCGCCGAGTAGTCGAAGTACCGTTGCGTGATCAGGCCGACGAGCCCGTCGCCCGCGGGCAGGTAGAGCGGGAGCACCCCCGCCCCGAACGCCGCCTGGCAGGCGGCGATCTCGGCCGCCGGGTCGGCGCGGTGGTGGTCGAGCCGGGAGACGACGACGGCGCGGGGCATCCCGACGGCGGCGCACTCCTCCCACACCGCGACCGTGGCCGCGTCGACGCCTTCCGCCGCGCACACCACGAACAAGGCGGCGTCGGCCGCGCGGAGCCCGGCGCGCAGTTCCCCGACGAAGTCCGCGTAGCCCGGGGTGTCGATCAGGTTGATCTTGTACCCGTTGTGCAGCACCGGGGCCACGGCCAGCCCGACCGAACGCTGCTGGCGCACCGCGGCGGGGTCGTGATCGCACACGGTGGTGCCCTCCACGACGGAACCGGCCCGAGGCACGGTGCCGGACGCGGCGAGCAGCGCTTCGGTCAGCGTGGTCTTCCCGGAACCGGAGGGCCCGACGAGCACGACGTTGCGGACCTTCGCGGGGTCGTCCACAGCGACGGCGGCCCCGGGATCGGAGTTCCTGCTCTGCTTTTCGGCCATGGCGGCCTCCTCACCGGACGGCTCTGGAACCAGCTGTGTCCCCGATCACACACCCGTGGCCCTGGTCCCGGCAAGGTGAGGGCGCCGGGACCAGCCGAATGGCCAGCTTTCGCGCTATGCTCACGGCTGCTCGCGGAGCGTGGCGGAACGGCTCGGGCGATCTCGGGGGAAGCGATGGCGCTCACCAGGAGGACCTTTCTCGCCGCGGCGGGTGCGGTGCCGGCCGCGGTGGCCACCGGGGACGGGTGGCCCGGCGCGGATCGCTGGGAACGGCTGCGGCGCCGGCTGTCCGGTCCGCTGTACCGGCCCGGCGAACCGGACTACGACACCGCCCGCCAGGGCTTCATGGCGCTGTACGACCGGCGGCCCGCCGCTGTGGCGCGCTGCCTGCGCGCCGAGGACGTCCAGGCCTGCGTCGGGTTCGCCACGGAGTACGGGCTCCCGATCTCCGCGCGCAGCGGCGGGAACAGCTACGCCGGATACTCCACTGTGGACGGTGGACTGGTCGTCGATCTGAGCCGGATGACCACGGTGCGGCCGCGGCCGGACGGGCAGGCCGAGGTCGCTCCCGGTGCCCGGCTGGGCCCCGTCTACACGACGCTCGGCGCCGCCGGACGCCTGCTGCCCGGCGGCACGTGTCCCGCCGTCGCCATCAGCGGGCTGGCGCTCGGCGGCGGAATCGGTGTCGTGGCGAAGAAGTACGGCCTCACCTGTGATCACCTCGTCTCGGCGCGGGTGGTCACCGCGGACGGGCGGCTGCGCACCGTGTCCGCGGCGTCGGAGCCGGACCTGTTCTGGGCGCTGCGGGGCGGTGGTGGCGGGAACTTCGGCATCGTCACGTCCTTCACCTTCCGCACCGTGCCGGTGCCGGACCTGAGTACGTTCCGGCTGGAGTTCCCGCGCGGCACGATGGCGGCCCTGCTGGCGGTGTGGCCGCGCTGGCAGCACGCCATGCCCGACGAGCTCTGGGCGAACTGCGATCTGTTCGGCGACGGCCGGGTCGTCGCGAGTGGCTGCCTGACCGGGCCGGTGGGGAGACTGCGGCCGCTGGTGGACGAACTCGTGCGCCGGGTCGGGACGCGACCGGTGGATCGCACCGAGCGGGAGCGGGACTACCTGGCGGCGATGGCGTACTACGCGGGCTGCACGGATCTCGCCGGGCCGGGCTGCGCGCCGTCGTGGAACGGCGGGGGCGGGGCGCTCGGGCGGGGCAGGTACGTGGCGGCGTCGCGGATGCTGCGGCGTCCGGTCACCGACCCGGACGCGGTCGCGCGCCTGCTGACCAGCGATCCGGCGCTGCACACGATCGTCGACGGTTTCGGCGGCGCGATCGCGGCGGTGCGGCCGGAGGATTCGGCGTTCCCGCATCGCGACGCGCCGGCGAGTATCCAGGTCCTGCGCGACGTCGAGCAGGTGGACGGCGGCGAGGCCGCGGCGCGACGCGCGGTGGGTCTGGTGCGGGACGGGCTGGGGGAGGACGTCGGCACCACCGGGTACGTCAACTACATCGACCCGGAGATGCCCGACTGGGCGCGGGCCTACTACGGGCGGAACCTGCCACGCCTGCGTGCCGTCGCGGGCCGCTACGACCCGGACCGTCTCTTCGCCTTCCCGCAGGGAGTGGACTGACCGCCGAAGTGGACTGGCCAGATAGTGGCCTACTGGCCTGCTTCAGCGGTCCACAATCGGCTTACGCTCGTGGGGTAACCACCGTGTTCCCCGAAAGGTCCAGCCGTGTCTGAAGTCCAGTCCACCCCAGCCGTCCAGCCCGAGACGGGTACCGCCAAGGTGAAGCGCGGGATGGCGGAGATGCTCAAGGGCGGCGTCATCATGGATGTCGTCACCGCCGAGCAGGCGAAGATCGCCGAGGATGCCGGCGCGGTCGCGGTGATGGCGCTCGAGCGGGTGCCCGCGGACATCCGCGCGCAGGGCGGCGTCGCGCGGATGAGCGACCCCGACCTCATCGACGGCATCATCGAAGCCGTCTCGATCCCGGTGATGGCGAAGGCCCGCATCGGCCACTTCGTCGAGGCGCAGGTGCTGCAGTCGCTGGGTGTCGACTACATCGACGAGTCGGAGGTGCTGACGCCCGCGGACTACGCGAACCACATCGACAAGTGGGCGTTCACCGTGCCGTTCGTGTGCGGGGCGACGAACCTGGGCGAGGCGCTGCGCCGGATCACCGAGGGCGCGGCGATGATCCGCTCGAAGGGCGAGGCGGGCACCGGCGACGTCTCCAACGCGACGACACACATGCGGCAGATCCGCGCGGAGATCCGGAAGCTGTCGTCGCTGCCCGAGGACGAGCTGTTCGTCGCGGCGAAGGAGCTGCAGGCGCCGTACGAGCTGGTCAAGGAGGTCGCAGAGAAGGGCAAGCTGCCGGTGGTGCTGTTCACCGCGGGCGGCATCGCGACCCCGGCCGACGCGGCGATGATGATGCAGCTGGGCGCCGAGGGCGTGTTCGTCGGCTCCGGCATCTTCAAGTCGGGCAACCCCGCGCAGCGCGCCGAGGCGATCGTGAAGGCCACGACCTTCCACGACGACCCGGACGTCATCGCGAAGGTGTCGCGTGGCCTCGGTGAGGCGATGGTCGGCATCAACGTCGAGGACCTGCCCGAGCCGCACCGGCTCGCCGAGCGCGGCTGGTAAAGCCACCCAGGTCGATCGAGAGCCCCGTGGACGGTCGTCCACGGGGCCTCCGGCGATTGATCATTCGCCTGGGTGGTAGTTCCGCTCGATATGGCCGTGGAGGTCGTCGGGATGGAAGTAGACGGGCCGGAGGTTGCCGCTCGCGTACCGTTCGACTTGGTCGGTGAAGTGCGGCGAGTCGGGGTGTCCGCTCGCGCCGCCCTCCCGCACCGCCCTGGCACGTAGCCTCGGCCCGAATTCCACGACCGCCACGAATGTGTTGCCACTGGTGCCGTAGAAGCGCTTCGTGGTGCCACCGGACGGTTCCGGCTGGCGTTTCGCCCCGAACGAGGCGAGGGAACCCCACGACCCGGAGACGAAAGGCACCGGGGTGCTCGGTTTCGCGTCGTCGAACTTCTGGTCGATCGCGTCGTCGAGGCGCTGAAAGCGGTTGATCTCTCCCCAGGGCACCTGCCAGCCGCCGAAATCGTGCGTGAGCCGGTCCATCGCGGCTTCCAGCGATGCGAGTCGCTGCTCATCGGTGTCACGTGGCCCCGTGGCCCAGAACACGGCCAGCGAAGTCGCCGTCGAGTCCGTGTCCCAGCGATAGTCCCAGTCACGCAGCAGGCGGATCGGGCCGGCGAGCTTCGCCTTTCGGGGGTTGTCCCCGGGTAGTTTGTTCCACGACTCGACCAGCTGCGGGACGAGACCGCTCACCGGCTCCCCATTACCCGCGTCAGGGGCGAAGGCGGGAATGTGGGAATCGAAGGCGACGTCGCGCAGGGTCTGGGGGGTGAAGACATTCCTCGTTGTCAGCAACTGGGCGGCATGCGGTCCGCGTTCGGTCTCACCGGCTTGGTCGAAGTATCGCGGATAATCGGTGGCTTGGGGGCTGTCCGGCCCGGCGCAGGTCCAGGGCCAGTTGTTCGAGTTGAACACCCAGCCGTTCTCCGGATTCACCGCCCGCGGTAGGTCCTCCAGGCGGTGCAGCCCCTGCCAGTCGGTGGCCGGATCGCTGCCGTCGACGGGTTTCGTGTAGTCGAAGCGATCGTCGCGGACCGGCATGAACTGCGGCATGAGGAAGGCGATTTCCCCCTTCGAGTCCGCGAATATCGTGTTGTTCGAGCTGTTGGCCTTGAATTCCGCCACCCGGATGTATTCCCGGTAGTCCCGCGCCTTGGTGCGCAGATAGCTTTGCTGCAGCGCCTCGACGGGCTTGTTCATCAGCGCGAACGCGATCCACTTGTCGTCCGCCTTGCCCACGATCGGGCCGTGATGCGTGGCGAAAGTGGTGAAGCCGCGCTGGGCCCGCCCGCCATCCGCGGTGCGATAGGTCAAGGTGATCGTCTTCGTCGTCACCGGACGCAACTCGGCGCCGTACCGGTAGAAAAGGCGGCCGTCCGCCGCCCGCACGATCGTCTCGGCGAACTCGTCGACGTTGTCGACGCCGGTCGACGTGTGCATCCAGCCCACGTTCGCGTTGAAACCCTGGTAGAGGAAGAACTGGCCCCAGGTGGCCGCGCCATAGGCGTTGAGCCCTTCGCCGCTTGTCACCTGCTGTTCCGAGCGGAAGTAGAAGGTGGTGTGCGGGTTGATCAGCAGCAGCGCGTGGCCGTCCCGTGTGCGGTCCGGCGCGATCGCGATGCCGTTCGAGCCCGTGGGCTCGCGCGGCGGTAACCCGGGCTCCGCATCGGTGGGCGCCACCGCGTTGTTGTCGTAGAAAGCTTGGAGCCGGGTCAGCGACGCTCGCGTGATGTCACCGCCGATGCTGCCTTCCGTGAAGCTCAGCGCCATCCAGGGCTCGAACCGGGTGATCACGAGCGGACGTACCCCGGGGTGCGTCGCGAGATAGTAGTTCAGCCCGTCCGCCCAGGCCTCCATCAGCTTGCGCAACCAGGCAGGGCAACGCGGATAGAGATCGCACTTCAGTACCTGGGGATCGACGAACAGCCGCTGGCGCAGGTCCTGCCAGATCGCGCTCTCGCCGTTGGCCTCGGCGAGCCGGCCGAGGTTGGTCAGATAGTTGACCTCGATCCGGTTGAAGTCGTCCTCGGCCTGGGCGTACATCATCCCGAACACGGCGTGGGCATCGGTCCTGCCGTGGACGTGCGGGATTCCCCAGTCGTCGCGGGTGATCGTCACCTGCTCCGCCTGCCGACGCCAGCGAGCGAGATCGGGTGGCGGTTGCGCCGGATCGGCCGCCGCGCGGCCGGCCGGCAGGCTCGCCGTGACGGCGGCGGCCGCCGCTCCACCCAGGAACCGGCGTCGGCTCAGTCCTTCGTTCATGCGATGGTCCACCTTCCGCGGGCGTCGTGAGACGACAGACGACAGTGGTGCCGGAATTCAGTTGTATTCGGAGATCTCGACGGCGAAGGTGCCCGGTTCGAGCGCTTCGAAGATGTGCGGCACGTCGGCGGGGTAGCAGATGTAGTCGCCCGGCAGCAGCTCGACGGGGTCGTCCATGATGCCGACCCGCGCGCGGCCCGCGCACAGCACGGTGTGCTCGACGACGCCGGTCATGTGCGGGTCGGAGCGGCGCGGGGTGCCCGGCTCGGCGCGGACGACGTAGACGTCGCGGCGAGCGGCGGTCGGGCAGGCGCTGAGCAGGGTGCAGGCGTAGTCGGCGTGTTCGGCGAACACCGTGGGGCCCTTGCCCGCCCGGATCACGCGGACGCGTGGCCGGTCCGGTTCGACGAGCCGGGAGAACGGGACGTCGAGGGCCACGCCGAGCGCCCACAACGTCTCCACGCTGGGATTCCCGGTGCCCGATTCGAGCTGCGACAACGTGGACTTGGCCAGCCCGGCGCGGCGGGCGACCTCGGTCAGCGACAGCCCGGCGCGGGTGCGCTCGCGGCGCAGGGACGCGGCGATGATCTCCAGCGGTGCGCCGCCGTTGGGCGCACTGTCCTGCGACATGTGTTCGCTCCATCAGTCTTCCCGTTCGTCTTGACGAACAGGGGATGCGTTGTTCAGTATATGGCACTATGCGTTCGATTTGGCGAACACTCGATCGGGGCCTCGCACGGGACGTCGGGCTGGTCTGTCTGGCCGATTGTCTCGTGGGGGTCTCCTACGGTGCCATCACGGTGAGTTCCGGCTTCCCGCTCTGGGCGCCGATGCTGCTGTCCCTGCTGGTCTTCGCCGGTGCCTCCCAGTTCATGTTCGTCGGGATCGTGGCCTCCGGCGGCAACCCCCTCGCGGCGGTCGTCGCCGGGCTGCTGGTCAACGCGCGGCACGTGCCGTTCGGATTCGCCGTCGGGGACGTGCTCGGCAAGCGGTGGGCGGCCCGGATCGCGGGCAGTCACCTCATGATCGACGAGTCGGTGGCCTTCGCGCTCGCCCAGAAGGACGCGCAGCGCAGGCGGGCGGCCTACTGGGCCTGCGGGATCGGGCTGTTCGTCTGCTGGAACCTGGGGGTGCTGGCCGGGGCGTTCGCCGGAACGGCGATCAGCGACACCGACGTGTTCGGGCTGGACGCCGCGTTCCCCGCGGTCCTGCTCGCGCTGGTCCTGCCGTCGCTCAAGGACCGCGCGGCGCGGCTCCCGGTGCTCGTCGGCGTCGTGGTGGCACTGGCGACGACGCCGTTCCTGCCCGCCGGGCTCCCGGTGCTGCTCGCCCTGGTCGGCGTGCTGGCCGGGATCGCCGCCAAGGAACCGGGCGAGCGGACACGGGAACTGGAGGAGGTGCGCTGATGGACGGCGTGGAGCTGCTGGTCGCGACCGGAATCCTCGCCGCGGGGACGTTCGCCTTCCGCTTCGCCGGGCCGGTGCTGCGGAGCAAGGTGAAACTGTCGCCGAAGGCCGAGCGGCTGATGACGCTGGCGGCCGTCGTGCTGCTGGCCGCGCTCGTGGCGACCAGCGCACTCGTGGCGGGGCACGGCTTCGCCGGGTTCGCCCGGCCCGCCGGGGTACTGGTCGGGGGAGTGCTCGCCTGGCGGAAGGCGCCGTTCGTCGCCGTGGTCGTCGCGGCCGCGGCCACCGCGGCGCTGCTGCGGCTGGCCGGGGTGCCCTGACCTGCTGTTCGCGCCGGTCCGGGGGCGGCCTAAGCTGGAGGGAAGGTCTTTTCGGGAGGTCGGGTGGCGATCACGTCCGGAGCGGCGCCGGTCATCGGCGTCCTCGCGTTGCAGGGCGATGTGCGGGAGCACATGGCGATGCTGGAACACGCCGGTGCACGGGCCACGGCGGTCCGTCGTCCCGCCGAATTGTCCGAAGTGGACGGTCTGGTGCTCCCCGGCGGCGAGTCGACCACGATGTCGCGGCTGCTGGAGAGCTTCGAACTGCTCGAGCCGCTGCGGGAACGGATCGGCGCCGGGATGCCCGCGTTCGGTTCGTGCGCGGGGATGATCCTGCTCGCGCGCCAGGCGCTGGACGGGCGTCCCGACCAGCAGCAGCTCGGCGGTCTCGACGTCGTCGTGCGGCGCAACGCGTTCGGCAGGCAGGTCGACTCGTTCGAGGCCGATCTCGACTTCGCCGGCATCGAGGGACCGCCGGTGCACGCGGTGTTCATCCGCGCCCCGTGGGTGGAAAAAGCGGGTGACGGTGTCGACGTGCTGGCCGAGGTCCCCGGGGAAACGGGCTCGGTCGCTAGGATCGTCGCGGTCCGGCAGGGGGCGGTGCTGGCGACCGCGTTCCATCCGGAGATCACCGGGGACGAGCGGGTGCACCGGCTGTTCGTGGACCTCGTGCGACAGCACGTCTGACGCGTACGCGTGCCCAGTGCCGGGCACGGAACGGATGGAGGAGAGATGAGCGGCCACTCCAAGTGGGCCACCACGAAGCACAAGAAGGCCAACCTCGACGCGAAGCGTGGCAAGCTTTTCGCGCGGTTGATCAAGAACATCGAGGTGGCCGCGCGGACCGGCACCGGTGGTGGCGACCCGGATGGCAACCCCACGCTCTACGACGCCATCCAGAAGGCGAAGAAGAACTCCGTCCCGCAGGACAACATCGAGCGCGCGCGCAAGCGCGGCGCCGGTGAAGAGGCCGGTGGCGCCGACTGGCAGACCATCACCTACGAGGGCTACGGCCCGAACGGCGTGGCGGTCCTGATCGAATGCCTCACCGACAACAAGAACCGGGCTGCGATGGAGGTGCGCACCGCGCTCACCCGCAACAACGGTTCGCTCGCCGACCCCGGCTCGGTGTCCTACATGTTCAACCGCAAGGGCGTGGTGATCATGCCCAAGGGCGAGGCCACCGAGGACGACGTCCTGATGGCGGTGCTCGACGCCGGCGCCGAGGAGGTCAACGACCTCGACGAGAATTTCGAGATCGTCTCCGAGGCCACCGACCTCTTCGCGGTGCGCAAGGCACTGCAGGAGGCCGGATTCGACTACGAGTCGGCGGACCCGACCTTCCTGCCTTCGGTCAGCGTGCCGCTGGACGCCGACGGCGCGAAGAAGGTCTTCAAGCTGATCGACGCGCTCGAAGACTGCGACGACGTCCAGAACGTCTACGCCAACTTCGATGTTTCGGACGAGGTTCTCGCCGAAGTCGGCTGACGGGTTTTTCGTTGCGTAGCCGGAATCCTTGACACATCCGGAGATTTTCCGGGCGTGTGCACTGTCCGAGGACGCCGCCGTACGGCACAATGTCCGCCGTGACGACTCCAGCCCTCTCCTCCGCAGAACAGGAACTGATCACGTGGATCGAGTCCCAGGCGAAGGAGAGAGGCAACGCGGTCATCGCGGTTCCCAGTGACGACAAGGGTTCCGGCTACTGCTTCACCGCGTGCGCGTGGGCGCTGCACAACGTTCCGGAGGCGGTCGTGGTCGGCTTGCCGGAGCAGATGGCGCCCGTGCTGCTCGACGCCTATGTGGACCGTGCGGCCGCCGGGGAGATCTTCGAGGTCGGCAAGACGTACGAGGATTTCTTCGAAGGCGTCCCGGTGGTGTTCGAGCGCGTCGCCAAGGGGCACTACATGGAGTACTTCGGCAGCGCGTTCCTCGTCTATCCCGACGGCGACTTCCCGGCGCTGCAGCTGATCGTCGCGACCCCGGACGGGCATTTCCCCTGGCACGCCGACGCTCCGGAGGGCTTCGCCGAATGGCAGCCGGTGCTGACCGAGAGCGGCGCGCCGGAGAGCTGGCGCCCCGGCGTCGACGGCCCCTGATCCGGCCGCGCGTCTCCGCTCGGCATGTCCTGCGGGGCGCGGGCGGAAGCGGACGGTAGCCTTCACCTCGAACTGATGTTCGTCGAGGAGGAGACGCGTGCGCGTGCTCGGGGTCGACCCCGGTCTGACCAGATGTGGTCTCGGAGTGGTCGACGGCGGCAAGGGCCGCGCTGTCCGTTGCGTCGCCGTCGACGTGGTGCGCACGCCCGCCGACGCCGAGCTGTCCCGGCGGCTGCTCGGGATCTCCGACGAGGTGGAACGCTGGCTGGACAAGTACAAACCGGCCGCGGTGGCGGTCGAGCGTGTCTTCGCCCAGCACAACGTGCGCACCGCGATGGGCACCGCGCAGGCGGGCGGGGTGGTCGCGCTCGCGGCCGCGCGGCGGGGCCTGCCGGTCGTGTTCCACACGCCGAGTGAGGTCAAGGCCGCGGTCACCGGGTCGGGCCGCGCGGACAAGGCGCAGGTCACCGGTATGGTGATGCGCCTGCTCAACCTCGAGGTCAAACCGAGCCCGGCGGACGCGGCGGACGCGCTCGCGCTGGCGATCTGCCACCTGTGGCGCGAGCCGATGCGGCAGCGGCTCGCCGAGGCCGAGGCCCGCGCCGCCGAGATCGCCCGGATCCACAAGGCGCGGCTGGCCGCGGCGGCCAAGGCCAGGCAGACGGGCCCGAAGAAGAACACAGGAGCGGCGCGATGATCTCCTCGGTACGCGGTGAAGTGCTTTCCGTCGGTCTGGACCATGTGGTGGTCGAGGTCGGCGGTGTCGGCTTCGCCGTGCAAGCGACCCCGTCCACCCTCGCGACGCTGCGGCGTGGCGAGGAGACCCGGCTGCACACCGCGCTCGTGGTCCGCGAGGACTCGTTGACGTTGTTCGGGTTCGCCGACACCGACGCGCGTGACCTGTTCTGGTTGCTGCAGACGGTGTCCGGGATCGGGCCCCGGCTCGCGCTGGCCACCCTCGCGGTGCTCGAACCGGACAAGCTGCGCGCCGCGCTCGTGGAAGGCAACATCACCGTGCTGACCCAGGTGCCCGGGATCGGCCGCAAGGGCGCCGAGCGGCTGAGCCTGGAACTGCGGGACAAGGTCACCGCGCTCGGTGGCGCCGAGGACGCGCCGGCCGTCACGGCACCGGGCGCGCTGCGGTCCGAGGTCGTGGAAGCGTTGGCGGGCCTCGGTTTCCCGGCGAAGCAGGCCGAGCAGGCGGTGGACAAGGTGCTCTCCGACGGCGACGGGCACACGACGTCCACGGTGCTGCGTTCGGCGCTGGCCATGCTCGGGCGCAAGCGGTAGGGGCCCGTGGAATACGACGCCGTGACGGAGTACGAGCCGGACGACGAGACGCTGTCCGCGTTGCCGCAGACGGGGGAGCGGGACGTCGAGACCACGCTGCGCCCGCGCAAGCTGGAGGAGTTCGTCGGCCAGCCGCGGGTCCGCGAACAGCTGGAACTCGTGCTGGAGAGCGCCCGGCGGCGTGGTGTCCCGCCGGACCACGTGCTGCTGTCCGGTCCGCCCGGTCTCGGCAAGACGAGCATGGCCATGATCGTCGCGGCCGAACTCGGCGCCGCCATCCGGATCACCTCCGGCCCGGCGCTGGAACGCGCGGGCGACCTCGCCGCGATGCTGTCCAACCTCGCGCCCGGCGACGTGCTGTTCATCGACGAGATCCACCGCATCGCCCGGCCCGCCGAGGAGATGCTGTACCTGGCGATGGAGGACTTCCGCGTCGACGTCGTCGTCGGCAAGGGACCCGGCGCCACCAGCATCCCGCTGGAGATCGCGCCGTTCACGCTGGTCGGCGCGACCACCCGGTCCGGCTCGCTCACCGGGCCGCTGCGCGACCGCTTCGGCTTCACCGGGCAGATGGAGTTCTACTCCGACAGCGAGCTGGAGCTGGTGGTGCGCCGGGCCGCGACGATCCTGGACATCCCCATCGACCGGGACGCCTGTGCCGAGATCGCCCGCCGCTCGCGAGGTACGCCACGCATCGCGAACCGGCTGCTCCGCCGGGTCCGCGATTACGCTGAGGTACGAGCGGACGGCGAGGCCACCCGTGAGGTGGCACGCGCGGCGCTCGCCGTCTACGACGTCGACGAGCTGGGGCTGGACCGGCTGGACCGGGCCGTGCTGTCGGCGCTGACGCGTTCGTTCGGCGGCGGGCCGGTCGGGATTTCGACGCTCGCGGTCGCGGTCGGTGAGGAGGCGACCACCGTGGAAGAGGTGTGTGAGCCCTATCTCGTGCGCGCCGGTATGCTCGCCCGGACGCCCCGTGGCCGGGTCGCTACCCCGGCCGCGTGGGAGCACCTCGGCCTGGTGCCGCCCGCTGACCCCGGACGGCCCGAACAGGGGGGCCCGACCCTGTTCGACCAGGACTGACGAGGCGTCGAACCGGGTACCTACAGACGGTGGGTGCTGGCGTTCTCGCCGGCACCTGGCACACTCGAACAAGAGCACATCCCGCCAAATCGGACGTATCGGCGAACATGCGGCGTCCGCCGAATGGAGAGTCATGAACCAGTTACTGCTGCCGTTGCTGCTGATGCTTGTCGTGGCGGTGCCACTCATCATGGGCACGCGCAAGCAGAAGAAGCAGGCCGCGGCGCAGAAGGAGCTCCAGGACAGCCTGGGCCCCGGCGACCGGGTGATGACCACCTCGGGCCTGTACGGGACCGTGGCCGACGCGAGCGGCGACACCACGATCGACATCGAGATCGCCCCCGGCGTCGTCACCACCTGGCTGCGGCTCGCGGTGCGCGAGAAGGTCCAGCCGACCGTCGAGGACGACACCACCGAGACCGAGGTCGCGGACGCCCCTGTCGAGGCGGACGTGAAGGCCGAGGTCAAGGAGGAGGCCAAGGACGAGCCCGTCGAGGCGACGTCGACCGCGCAGGTCGCGCCCCCGCTGGAGCACGGGAAGAAGTAACTTCCCCCGGCCGCTCACATCCCGACGAAAGTCGGTGTGTGGGTCAACGCCAGGCTCACGCAGCACCGAGTAAGGTCTCGGTGCTGCGTGCGTGTCGTCCTGGTCACGTCCACGGTCGCAGCCAAGCGCGCCTGACCGAAAACCGATGGGGAACACCCAGTCCGAGGAGACCGAAGCACAGTGCCAGCATCGGCCGGGCATCTCCGCCCGGGACGCTATCTCGCCTTGTTCGCCCTGATCGTCGTGGTGTTGTACGCCCTGGTGTTCTTCACCGGTGGCGGCAAGCCGACGCCGAAGCTCGGCATCGACCTGCAGGGCGGCACCCGGGTCACGCTCACCGCGCGCACTCCGGACGGCAGCACGCCGACGAAGGAGTCCCTCAACCAGGCTCGGCAGATCATCGAGAGCCGGGTCAACGGGATCGGCGTCGGCGGGACCGAGGTGCTCCTCGACGGCAACAACGTTGTCATCACGGTCCCCGGCTCGCAGGGCGACGAGGCGAAGAACCTGGGCAGGACGGCGAAACTGGGCTTCCGCAAGGTCGTCACGTCCCAGCCGGTGGCGCCGCAGCCGCAGCAGCCGGGCCAGCCGCCCGCTTCGCAGCCCGGCCAGCCCCCGGCGACGGGCGCGCCCTCCTCGAACGCGACCCCGCCGCCCGCCCCGAGCACCAAGCCCGGCGGTGGCGGAGCTGCCGGCGCGCCCGCGCAGCAGCCGAGCGGCACGCCCGCTCCGCCGTCCTCGCAGGCCCCCGCGTCGCAGCCGGCCGACGGCTCGGTCGACGCGCAGGCCGCGAAGGAGATCCAGGAGGCCAAGGCGATCCGGCAGAACCCGGCGCTGGCCCCGGCCAACCCGAGCGATCCGGCCGCCCAGGCCGCGCAGAAGGCCGCCGCCGAGAAGGCGTTCGCCGCGCTGAACTGCACGCCGAACGCGAAGGACCCGCTGATCGGCAACGACGACCCGAAGCTGCCGCTGGTCGCCTGTGGTGACAAGGACACGAACAAGTACCTGCTGGAGCCGGAGTTCCTGCCCGGCACCGAGATCTCGAACGCCTCCTCGAACTACAACCGCGAACGCGGCCAGTGGGTGGTGGACCTGAGCTTCAAGAGCGCGGGCACGAAGGTCTGGGCGGACTTCACCTCGAAGAACACCAACCAGCAGGCGGCGTTCGTGCTCGACACCAACGTCGTGTCGGCGCCGACCATCCAGGTCGCGATCCTCGACGGCAACACCCAGATCACCGGCAAGTTCACCCAGACCGAGGCGAAGCAGCTGTCGGACATCCTCAAGTACGGCTCGCTGCCGCTGTCGTTCGCCTCATCGGACGCGACGACCGTGTCGGCCACGCTCGGCCTCGCCTCGCTGCAGGCCGGTCTGATCGCGGGTGGCATCGGCCTGCTGGTGGTGTTCATCTACTGCCTGTTCTACTACCGGCTGCTCGGCATCCTGACGATCCTGTCGCTCGGCCTGTCCGGGTTGCTGGTCTACGCGGTGCTGGTGCTGCTGGGCCGCTGGATCGGCTACACCCTCGACCTCGCGGGCGTCGCCGGTCTGATCATCGCCATCGGTATCACGGCGGACTCGTTCGTCATCTACTTCGAACGATTGAAGGACGAGATCCGCGAAGGCAGAACATTCCGTTCCGCCGTGCCACGAGGCTGGGTCCGGGCCCGGCGCACGATCCTGGCCTCCGACGGCGTGAGCTTCCTGGCGGCGGCGATCCTGTACATCATCGCGGTCGGCGACGTGAAGGGCTTCGCGTTCACCCTCGGTATGTCCACGGTGCTCGACCTGGTGGTGGTCTACCTGGTGACGCATCCGCTGGTCGCGATGGTGTCGACGTCGAAGTCGAAGTTCCTGTCCAACCCGAAGCATCTCGGCCTCGGGGCCGTGCAGCAGGTGGGTTCGCAGCGCAAGCCGGCTCGCGTCGGCCGCGCGCACGTGAAGGAGGCCTGACGTGGGCGTTGACGAGCTGGGCACGGACGCCGAGGCTGCCAAGCCCGCGCCTGCCAAGAAGGAGAGCCTCTTCCACCGGCTCCACGTCGGCACCGGTGCCTTCGACGTCGTCGGAGCCCGTAAGCGCTGGTATGTCTTTTTCGTCGCGCTGGTCCTGATCAGCATCGGGTCGATGGTGTTCCGGGGCTTCAACTTCGGCATCGAGTTCGAGGGCGGGACGCAGATCCAGCTGCCCGCGCACGGCACGCACGGCGCGATCACCGAGGACCAGGTGAAGCGGACCTTCATCGACGCGCTCGGGGACAAGGCGGTGGAGACGCAGAAGGTCGGCACCGGCAACGCGACGACCATCCAGATCCGCTCCGAGACGCTGGACGCCGCCCAGGTGTTCAAGGTCAAGGAGTCGATCGCGAAGGAACTCGCCCCGATCGGCGGCAACGGCAAGGCCGACGTGCAGGCCATCAGCGACAGCGCGGTGAGCGCGTCGTGGGGCGGGGAGATCTCGCAGAAGGCCCTGATCGCACTCGCGGTGTTCCTCGTCGCGGTCACGATCTTCCTGGCGGTCTACTTCGACCTGCGGATGGCGACGGCGGCGCTGATCTCGCTGCTGCACGACATCGTGGTGACGGCCGGGGTGTACTCGCTGGTCGGCTTCGAGGTCACGCCCGCGACCGTGATCGGCCTGCTGACGATCCTCGGGTTCTCGCTCTACGACACGGTGGTGGTGTTCGACAAGGTCCGGGAGAACACCCGCGGCCTGCTCGGGCTGACGCGCCGCACCTACGGCGAGGCGGCCAACCTGGCGTTGAACCAGACGCTGATGCGGTCGATCAACACCGCGGTCATCGCGATGCTGCCGATCCTCGGCCTGCTCATCGTCGGCTACGTCCTGCTCGGTTCCGGAACGCTCCAGGACCTGGCGCTGGTGCAGCTGACCGGCACCATTGTCGGTGTGCTGTCCTCGGTCGCGCTGGCGACCCCGCTGCTGGTCGACTTCAAGATGCGCGACCCGAAGTACCGGCAGCAGGCCGCGCGCGTCGAGGCGCGCCGCAAGAACCAGGCGCGCAAGGCCGCCGAGCAGGCGGAAGAGGGCGACTTCGACCCGAACGACGACGACGCGCTCCAGGCCGAGCTGCGCAAGGAGAAGGCGTACGCGGCCGCGGCGAGCGTCCCCGCACGTCACCCGAAGCAGACTCCGCGCAAGGGCAAGCCGTCCGGTAAGCCGTCGGGCAAGCGGAAGCACTGAGCGGGCCCCGACGGATGGAGCTGGACCAGGCACTCGGCCGGATCGCCGAGGTGCCGGACTTTCCCGAGCCGGGCGTGCTGTTCCGGGACCTGAGCCCGCTCTTCGCGGACGCCCCGGCGTTCGCGGCGGTGGCTGACGCGCTGGCCGCCACGGTCGATCCCGGGGTCGACCTGCTGGCCGGTGTCGAGGCACGGGGCTTCCTGCTCGCCGCGGCCGTCGGGTACGCCCGAGGCCTCGGCGTGGCCCTGATCCGCAAGCCCGGCAAGCTGCCGAGCGTCGCTGGCCGGGTCGACTACGCGCTGGAGTACGGCACCGCGAGTGTCGAGCTCCCGGCCGGGATCGTGCGTCCCGGCCAGCGCGTAGCGGTACTGGACGACGTACTGGCCACCGGGGGCACGGTCGCCGCGACCTGCAAGCTGCTGGAGGACGCGGGCGCGGTCGTCGACGGCGTCTCGGTGGTCGTCGAACTCGCCGCGCTGGGTGGCCGGAACGTGCTGTCCGGCCGCGCGGTCCACGCCCTCGAAGTCTGCTGACCGGAGACATCTCGGTGCGCCGGTGACCCCCTGGGTGGGCGTCGTGCGAAGTCTTTCGGCGTAAGCGGTTACCCTTGGTGTTTCCAGGCCGCACGAGCAGCAGGAGGTGCGGGTGAGCCAAGAGCTCGACGCCGGGACACCGGGGAAGGCCGCGTCCGCCAAGGACGGCACCGAGCCACGCGGCGCGCAGGGGGGCCAGCCCCGGCAGAACGGCGCGGCACCCACGCCCTCGGCGACGCGGCGCGTCCGCGCGCGGCTGGCGCGCCGGATCACCGCGCAGCGGGCGGCGCCGGTCAAGCAGGTGCTCGAGCCGCTGGCCGTCATCCACCGCGAACTGCACCCGAACGCCGATCTGGCGCAGCTGCAGCATGCCTACGACGTCGCGGAGGAACTGCACCGCGACCAGCGGCGGAAGTCGGGCGACCCGTACATCACCCACCCCTTGGCCGTCGCGACGATCCTGGCCGAGCTGGGCATGGACACCACGACGCTGGTGGCGGCCCTGCTGCACGACACCGTCGAGGACACCGGGTACTCGCTGGAGGCGCTGAAGGCCGACTTCGGCGAGAAGGTCGGCGAGCTGGTCGACGGCGTCACCAAACTGGACAAGGTCAAGCTCGGTACCGCGGCCGAGGCCGAGACCATCCGCAAGATGGTCATCGCCATGGCGCGCGACCCCCGCGTACTCGTCATCAAGCTGGCCGACCGGCTGCACAACATGCGCACGATGCGGTTCCTGCCGCCGGAGAAGCAGGCCCGCAAGGCCCGCGAGACGCTGGAAGTGCTGGCGCCGCTGGCCCACCGGCTCGGCATGGCCACGGTGAAGTGGGAGCTGGAGGACCTCGCGTTCGCGATCCTGCAGCCGAAGAAGTACGACGAGATCGTGCGGCTGGTCGCCGACAGGGCGCCGTCGCGCGACATCTACCTGCGCTCGGTGATCACCGAAGTCACCCAGAACCTCGTCGACGCCCGGATCACGGCGAAGGTCGAAGGCCGTCCGAAGCACTACTACTCGATCCACCAGAAGATGATCGTCCGCGGCCGCGACCTCGACGACATCCACGACCTGGTGGGCGTGCGCATCCTCGTCGAGGACGTCCGCGACTGCTATGCCGCGATGGGCGTCGTGCACGCGCTGTGGCAGCCGGTGCCCGGCCGCTTCAAGGACTACATCGCGCAGCCGCGGTTCGGCGTCTACCAGTCGTTGCACACCACCGTGATCGGCCCGGACGGCAAGCCCCTGGAAGTGCAGATCCGCACCTACGAGATGCACCGCACCGCTGAGTACGGCATCGCCGCGCACTGGCGCTACAAGGAAACCAAGGGCACGCACAGCGGCAACGCGATGGACGTCGACGAGATGGCGTGGATGCGCCAGCTCCTCGACTGGCAGCGGGAGGCCGCCGACCCCGGCGACTTCCTCGAATCGCTGCGGTACGAGCTGGCCGCGCGCGAGATCTTCGTGTTCACGCCGAAGGGCGACGTCATCACGTTGCCGGTCGACTCGACGCCGGTCGACTTCGCCTACGCGGTGCACACCGAGGTCGGCCACCGCTGCATCGGCGCCCGGGTCAACGGCAGGCTCGTCGCGCTGGAGCGCAAGCTCGAAAACGGCGAAGTCGTCGAGATCTTCACCTCGAAGGCGGAGAACGCCGGCCCCAGCCGGGACTGGCTGCAGTTCGCCGGTTCGCCGAAGGCACGGGCCAAGATCCGGCAGTGGTTCGCCAAGGAACGCCGCGACGAGGCGATCGAGGCGGGCAAGGAGGCCATCACCAAGGAGGTCCGCAAGGTCGGGCTGCCGATCCAGCGGCTGGTCTCCGCGGAGTCGATGGGATCGGTCGCCACCGAACTGCGGCATCCGGACATCAGCTCGCTGTACGCGGCCGTGGGGGAGGGCCACACCAGCGCGAAGCACGTCGTGCAGCGGCTGGTCGCGCTGATCGGCGGGGTGGACGAAGCCGAGGAGGAGCTCGCCGAGCGCGCGACGCCGTCCACGGTCACCCGCCGCCGCGGCTCGAACGATGTCGGCGTGGTGGTCAAGGGCGCCAGCGACATCTGGACCAAGCTCGCGCGCTGCTGTACCCCGGTACCGGGTGACGAGATCCTGGGCTTCGTCACGCGCGGCGGTGGCGTCAGCGTGCACCGGACGGACTGCACCAACGCCGACGACCTGCGCGCGCAGCCGGAGCGGCTGGTCGAGGTCGAATGGGCGCCGTCGGCGTCCTCGGTGTTCCTGGTGGCGATCCAGGTCGAGGCGCTGGACCGGCACCGGCTGCTGTCGGACATCACCAAGGTGCTGGCCGACGAGAAGGTCAACATCCTGTCGGCCTCGGTCACCACTTCGCGGGACAGGGTCGCGGTGAGCCGGTTCTCGTTCGAGATGGGCGATCCGAAGCATCTGGGCCACGTGCTCAAGGTCGTTCGCGGTGTCGAGGGCGTGTACGACGTCTACCGCGTGACGTCGGCGTCCTAAGTGGACTCCTGAACCGGGTGCCGGTGGGCCCGGCCGCCGAACGGGACATTGCTCACAGCCGGTGATGCCCCGCGACGATCCGGTTAGGGTGCATCCATGACCGACGGTTTCGAGTTCACGCGGGACGGCGATGTCGCGCGGCTGACGTTCGCGCGGCCGGAGAAGATGAACGCCATCACCTACGGCATGTGGTCGGCGATCCCGGACATCGTGGCCGAGGCCGAGGCGGATCCGGCGCTGAAGGTGCTCGTCATCGCGGGCGCGGGCAAGCACTTTTCGGCGGGCGCGGACATCAGCGAGTTCGGCGAGCTGCGGACCACGGCCGAGGGCGCGGCTCGGTACGACAAGGCGGTCGAGGGCGCGGTCGCGGCGCTGACGAACATGCGGAAGCCGTCGGTCGCGATGATCCAGGGCAACTGCATCGGTGGCGGCTGCCAGGTCTCCGTGGCGTGCGATTTCCGGTTCGCTGCCGAGGGATCCCGCTTCGGCATCACCCCGGCGAAGCTCGGGATCGTCTACCACTTCGACTCGACCCGTCAGCTGGTTTCGCTCGTCGGGCCCGCGCACGCGAAGTTCTTCCTGCTGTCCGGGGAACTCGTCGACGCCACCCGCGCGCGGGAGATCGGACTGCTCAACGACGTCTTCCCGGCGGACGGCCTCGAAGCCTCGACGCTGGCGTTCGTCGACACGCTGTGCTCGCGCTCGCAGGCCTCGATCCGCGGGATGAACCGGATCATCGAGAAAATCGTTGCGGGACAACAGGAAAATGACGCCGAGGTGGACGAGATCCGGCTCGGCGCGCTGCACGGCGAGGACTACGCGGAGGGGGTCGCGGCCTTCCTGGACCGGCGGCCCCCGCACTTCCTGTTCCGGTGAGCGGTCAGTTCTTGAGGTAGGGCGCGAAATGCCCGGCCACGACGTCGGTGACGGCGTCGGGGCCGAGGAGGCCGTCGACCTCGATCACCCGGATGCCGTGCTTGCGCGCCGAACGGATGACGTCGGCGGCGACGAGCCGGTCGCGCGCGATGCGGTTCCGTTGCGCGCGCAGGGGATCGCTGACCCGGGTGGCGAGCGCCGCCGCCCGCGGCAGCTGACGGATCTGGTGCTGGCGGAACAGTTCGGTCGGCACCAGGACGACCATGCGGGCGGGGGAGTCCAGCAGCGGGGCGACGAGTTCGGGCCGCAGTCCCCAGCCCTCGGCGATGATGGGGCGTTCCGAGTCGAGCGCGCGGAGGTCGTCCAGCGCCCACTCGAAACGCTGCGGGAACCCGGCGAGGGTTTCGTGGGTCATGCGTTCGGGAGTGGTGTTCACCCAGACGGCCTCCGGGTCCGGGTCGGCGGCCGTCTCCTGGCGCCGGACCCGGTGCGCGACACGGCGATCGAGGTGACCGCGAGCGTCGTGGTAGTCGTAGTGATACGCGGTGAGGCCGTACCGCGCCGCAAGCAGCCGGGCCACCGTCGATTTGCCCGCCCACTGCGCGCCACCGATCCAGAGTGCCTTGCTCAGCGTTCCGAACGGATCCGAGGTCATCACACGACTATTGCCCGGTGCGGGACCGAAAACCAGTCTTGAGTTTCCGGACGGTCGCAGGATCGTCGCTCAGCGTGTGTGCGGGGTCAGCCTTCCCGGTCCCCGTCCGGGGCGAACGTGAAGATCCGCGCGACCGGGAGGGGCTGGGTGGGCGGCTCGGGCGGAGGCGGAGCCGCTGCGATGGCAGGCGCGGTGCTGCCGCGCCGGAATCGAAGCCAGCCGATCATCCCGAGTGCGCCCAGCACGACACCGCCCGCTCCCGCGCCCAGTGTCGTCAGCATCCGCGTCCACCTGCCCGCCGGACGGAAGTCCGGTCTGCGCGGCGAAAATCCATCGCTCGTCTCTCCCGCGTTCCTCTGCGTGTTCGGATTGCCCCCTACACGGCGAAGGCTTCGAGACGGTTCGAGAAAACGGCGAAGTTGGGACATCCGGACGCGCCGGAGCCGCCGATCGGATGGGCGAAATCCGTGAAGGACCCCTTACCGGCACTGGGCGCCGGGAAGGAGTCCTTCACGGACTGGAGGGCTGAGATCAGTTGGCGACGCTGACGCCGGTGAACTTCACCTGCATCGCGGGGAGGCCGGTGCCGTCCGGGCTGCTGGCCTGCGACTCCGGCGTGATCCCGGCGCGAGCGACCTTGTCGAGCACCTTGAGGCCCTCGTCGGAGATGCTGCCGAACACGGTGTAGTCGGGCTGCAGCTGCGCATCGCCGTACACCATGAAGAACTGGCTGCCGCCGGAGTTCGGTTCGCGCGTCTTGGCCATCGCGAGAATGCCGCGGCCGTAGGTCAGCTGCGGGAAGTTCTCGTCCTGGATCGTGTAGCCAGGGCCGCCCTGGCCGTCGGTCTGCGGGTCGCCCTTGGCGCCGGGGTCGCCGCACTGCAGCATCTGCAGGCCGCTCGTGCCGAGCCGGTGGCACATCGTGTCGGTGTAGAAGTTCTGCTTGGCGAGGCTGAGGAAGCTGTTGACCGTGCAGGGGGCGAGGTCGCGGTCGAGCGTGACCGGGATGTCGCCCGCCGTGCTCTTCAGCGTCACGTTGACCGTGCCGGTCGAGGGCACGTTCTTGCCGTCCGGCACCTCGGCCTTCTTCGGCGTCTTGCCCTTGGCGTCCGCCTTGTAGTCACAGCTGACCGGGTTCGCCAGCGGCGTCGGCCGCTTCGGCATCGGCGCGCGCTGGGTCGGGATCTGGATGGGCGGCGTGGGCGCGGCCGAGCTGGACGGCGGGTTCGCCGCGTCGTTGCTGCTCCCGCTGCTGTTCACGATCCACACCACGGCACCGGCCACGATGAGGACGACACCGCCGACCACACCAACGCCCACGATCTTCCGGCGCTTCGCCCGCTCCGCACGGCGTACGAGCTGACGCTCGAGTTTGCGCTTCGCAGCTTCGCGGCGCTGCTGGTTGGTCGCCACCGGAGGCCCTCCAGGTTTCCGCTCGGTGTCACACGTCTGGGTCACCCGCCGCCTCGACGGCGCGAAGCCGCCTCGGTGGGGTAGCGGCAGTGTATGGGCACAGCCTGTGAGGCCCATGTACAGGGGCGGCTAGTCTCATCACGATCGTGAGCGGCGTCGCCAGGATGCCGCCGGAAGCAGGAGGCGTTTCGTGCTCGTAGTCGGGTTCGGGTCCGGCCCGCTGCAGGCGAACTGCTATCTGCTCGCAGACGCCGCCGGTGGCGACTGCGTGCTCGTCGACCCAGGCCAGGAGGCCACCGAACCGGTGGCGGAGGCGCTGGCCGAGCACCGGCTCACCCCGGTGGCGATGCTCGCCACCCACGGCCACCCCGACCACGTCGGCTCGGCCGCGGAACTCTCGGCCGCCCACGGGATCCCCCTGCTGCTGCACCCGGCCGACGCGGCCGCGTTCGACGTCGCGAGCGAGCCGCTGGAGGCGGGCACGCACACCCTCGCCGGACTGGACGTCACGGTCGGCCACGCGCCGGGGCACACGGCCGGGTCGGTGGTGCTCGGGCTCGCCACGGAGGAGGGCGGCAGGCTCGTGCTGACCGGGGACACGCTGTTCGCCGGCTCGATCGGGCGTACCGACGGAGCCGGCGCCGAACTGGAGAAATCGTTGCGCACCTTGCTGTTGCCCCTGCCCGAGGACACCGTGGTGCTGCCCGGCCACGGCCCGGCGACGACGATCGGGCAGGAGCGTGCCGCCAATCCGTTCCTGACCGAGATGAGCAGGGCATGAGCGAAGCGAACGGGGAACCCGCCGCGCCGGAACGGCTTCCGCTCTTCCACGAGGAAACGCGGTCCCGGCGCCGGCGCGGCTGCTCGGGCGTCGCCGGGGTGGTGATCTTCGCCGCCGCGTTCGGCGGCATCGCGGGGCTCATCGGCGGTCAGGTCGCCGGGCTCGTCGTCGCCGGGGTGATCGCGCTCCCGCTGCTGTACCTGCTGGCGTACAACCTCCGCCGGCGCGTCTGGCTGGAGGGCACCGTCCTGCTCGTGCGGACATGGGGGATCCGGCGGGTCGACCTGGTCACCGCGGAGCGGCTCGACCTGGTGATCAGCGACGTCCGCGGCACCAGGACGGTGAGCCTGCTCGTCAACGCGGGGCAGCGCCGCAAGGTCGCCAAGGTCGATCTGGCGCTGTTCTCCGGCGCGGGCGGGCGCGAGCTCGGTGTGCTGCAACTGCGCAGGCTCGCCAATGCGCTGATGAACAACACCGAGGCCAACGGGCTCGTCTTCTCCGAGCTGCTGGTCGCCGAGCTGAAGGCCGAGGCGCGCGGGGACGCGGTGGCCGACCGCCCGCTCTACCGGCTGGCTTCGGCGGCGCCGTCCGGGAAGTACGTGCAGCGGTTCACCATGGAGGCGGTCAGCCGGTTCGTGGCGACCCTGGACTGACCGCCGGTTCGGCCTTCTTGTCGAGCTCGTCGACCCGGGCCCGGATCAGTTCCAGCTGGTACACCAGTTCCGGGACTTCGTGGGCCACGTAGCTCGCCAGCCGTTCGACGTGCTTGAGCGTGGCGCGGACGTCCTCGACCGCGGACGCGATCCGCGGCACCGACTCGGCGGCGTCCAGCGCGGCGCCGAGCAGCCGCCGCGCCAGGCGCACGGCTTGCCGCGGACCAGCCAGCACGAAGTCGAACACGGTCCCTCCCACCGACGCTGTGTGCCCGACTTCGTACCTCACACGGGGCCGGGTTCCCCCGCCGGGGTTCGCTTGCGTGACAGGAGTGAACGCGGGGGACTGGTGGTGCCGCTGAGGTGACCCGCGGGCTCTCGCGACGCGATCAGCGCGGCCAGCAGCGTCGTCACCGGGACGGCCGCGACGATCCCCACGCTGCCCGCCAGGGTCCGGATGATCTCCGCGGCGATGTTCTCGCTGCCGAGCAGCGCGCCGAGTCCGACGCCCGAGATCGACGACGTCAGCAGGACCGGCAGCGCGGCCCCGGCGTAGGCCATGACCAGGGTGTTGACCGCGGAGCCGACATGGTCGCGGCCGATCCGCAGTCCGGAGCTGTACAGCTCGCGCCAGGTCAGCGCCGGGTTGGCGCGCCGCAGCTCCCACACCGCGCTGGTCTGGGTGACGGTGACGTCGTCCAGTACGCCGAGCGCGCCGATGACGACGCCCGCGAGCAGCAGCCCGCGCGCGTCGATGCCGTGGCCGAGGGAGCCGATGAAGCTCGCGGTGTCCTCGTCGAGCCCGGTCAGCGAGGCGGCGGCGGAGAAGATCGCGGAGAGGACTCCGATGAGCGCGAGGCTGACGAGCGTGCCGAGCACCGCGGCCGAGGTTCTCGCGGAAAGCCCGTGCGTCAGGTAGAGCGCGATGAACATGATCGCCCCCGCGCCCGCGATCGCCACCAGCAGCGGATTCTCCCCGGCGAGGATCGCGGGCAGGATGAACAGCGCGATCACGACGAAACTCAGCACCAGCGCGACGAGTGCGGCCAGGCCCTGCCAGCGGCCGAGCACGAGGACCGCCACGGCGAACAACGCGGCCAGGACGAGCAACGGCGTCCCGCGCTGGAAGTCGACGATCTGGAACGACGCCGGATCCGCGGCGTTGCCGCCGTTGTAGGCGAGGACGATGTCGTCACCCGCGGCGAACCTCGGCGTGCTGGGTTCGATCGGGACGGACAGGCGCAGCGTCTTGCCCTCGCCCGGGCCGTCGGTCATCTTCAGCTCGGCGGTCAGGCAGGGCTTGCCGTCGGACGGCGGCGGCGTGCCGACCTGGACCTGGCCCGGCGCGAGACACGGCCCGGTGACCGTGCTCGCGATGGTCGCCTTCACCGGCGTTCCCTGCTGGATGACGCTCTTCGGCGACGCCTTGCCCCACGGGTAGAGCACGATCATGCCCACGACGGTGGCGAGGGCGAGCGGGGTCAGCAGCCAGATCAGCAGCAGGCGGACCCGGTGGGACGCGGGTGCGGCCGGGCCGTGGCCATGGCTGTGCCCATGCCCGTGGCCGACGTCGGCGGCGGTGCTCTTCGCGGTGGGTTTCGGCGCGGGCCGGGTGGGCGGTTTCCGGCGCGGTGCGCCCGCGCGGGTGCGTGGCGTCTCGCCGGTGTCGGCGCGGCGGCGGCCGCCCTCGGGGGGCGTGCGCCGGGGCGGATTTCCGGCGTTCCGGGCCGTTCCGGGCACGCGGCGCGGTGTCGAAGGCGACGGACCGTCCGAGACCCGGCGAATCGGGCCTGTGTCGTCATCGGAATTGTCTCGGCGATCCACGACCACATCCTCCACAGCGGGCGCGGCCGGGTGGCGGCGGGGCTCGGATCAGGCCGGCGACTGGCGAAGGTGGACGCGGCGATACGCCGAGGGCGGCGTGTCGAAATGATCGAGGAACGCCTGACGCAGCGTCTCGGTCGAGCCGAACCCGCACCGGCGCGCGATCGCGGTGAGCGGGAGCTCGGTGCAGGAGAGCAGCCGGGCCGCGTGCTCGGTGCGGACCGTGCGGACATACCGGCTCGGCGAAGTCCCCAGATGCGCGTCGAAGAGCCGGGTCAGCTGGCGGGCACTGACGCCTGCCCGCTGCGCGAGCGCGTTGGTGCCGAGGTCGGCGTCGAGGTGTTCGCCGATGTACGCGGTCAGATCGCGGACCTGGCGGTGCTCGGGCGGCGGCCCGGACAGGAACATGCTGACCTGGGCCTGGTTTCCCGGCCGTTGCAGGTAGGTGACCAGCGCGCGGGCGGTCTCGCGCGCCAGGCTCGGGCCGTTGTCCTCCTCGACGAACGAGAGCGTCAGGTCGAGCCCGCTGGTCACTCCGGCGGAGGTGTAGACGTTGCCGTGCCGGACGTACAGCGGGACCGGGTCGACGGTGATCTGGGGGAAGCGCTCGGCGAGCCGGTTGGCGTAGATCCAGTGGGTGGTGGCCCGGCGCCCGTTGAGCAGGCCGGCCGAGGCGAGGACGGTGGAGCCGGTGCAGACCGAGGCGATCCGGCGGCTGCTCTGGGCGAGCCGCCGGACGTGGCCGAGGATCCGCTCGTCCGCGGCGGCCGCCTCGTGCCCGAAACCACCGGCGATGATCAGCGTGTCGAGGTCGCCGGTGATCTGGTCCAGCCGGTGCTGGGTGCGCAGCGTGAGCCCGCACGAGGACTCGACGTCGCGACCGTCCACAGTGGCCAGCCGGATCTCGTACCCCGGCCGCGCGCCGAGCTTGTTCGCCGCGTGGAGCACGTCGGCCGGGCAGGCGATGTCGAGGATGTCGGCGTCCGGATAGCCGATGATCACGACACGTCTGGGTGAACCCGGCATACGCCGCACGGTAACACCTGAACTGGCGGTGAGACACGGTTCGCAGGATTCCGGACATCCTCGCCGCGTGCGGTCCGGCCCGCTGCCACGGTGACGGCATGACGGAAGAACAGAAGACTTTCGCCTTCGTGGTGTACCCCGGATTCACCGTGCTGGACCTGGTCGGTCCCCTTCAAGTGCTTTCGGCGCTGGCGAGCTTCGACGCGCGGTACCGGGTCGTGGTCGTGGGGGAGACGCTTGACGGGCTCGGCACGGACACACCACTGGGGGTCGCGCCGAGCCACACCTTCGCCGACGTGCCCGCACCGTACGCGCTGCTCGTGCCGGGCGGCGGCCCGCCGACCATCCGCGCGCTGGCGAACGAGCCGTTGCTGGGCTACCTGCGTTCGGCGGCGTCGAGCGCGAAGCTGGTGACCTCGGTCTGCACCGGCTCGCTGCTGCTCGGGGCGGCCGGGCTGCTGGAGGGCAGGCCCGCGACGACGCACTGGATGTTCCGCGACGTGCTGCGCGCGTTCGGCGCGAAGCCGGTGGCGCAGCGGTGGGCCGAGGACGGCCCGGTCATCACTGCGGCGGGCGTGTCGGCGGGCATCGACCTCGCGCTGCACATCGTCGAGCGGCTCGAAGGCGCCGAGGTGGCCAGGATCGTCCAGTTCGCCGTCGAGTACGATCCGCAGCCGCCGCTCGGGCCGCTCGACTGGTCGAATCCGCCGTTCGGCCCGCTCACGCCGCTGCGGGAACGCGCGCTGCGTGAGGGCCTCGCGGACAACCCGGAGCTGCTGGAGAAACTGCTCGCCCACGCCTGAGCGTCCCGCTGCACCGAACGGAGGCGGCCAACCGGGTGAGGTCCGTGCGAGAGGGTCCGTGACGCCGCGTCAGCGGCTAGATTCGCCTCTGCCCGTGCGATGCAGACGCGACGCTGGTGGGGACGTCAGTGCGGTTCCAGATTCTCGGCCCGTTGGCTGCTTCCGTGCCGCTGCCGTCCGCGGCCCAGCCCCGGAGGCTGCTGGCTATCCTGCTCGCTCGCCCGAACGAGTTCGTCTCCCGGGACACCCTGGTCGACGAGCTGTGGCCGGACGGGGCACCGCCGAGCGCGGCGGCGATCGTGCAGGTGACGGTGTCGAAGCTGCGCAAGACGGTGTCGCCGGGTCATGCGGTGGACGACGCCGGGCAGCGGCTGCGGTCGGGGCCGCGCGGGTACGCGCTCACCGTCGCGGAGGGGGAACTCGACGCCGACGACTTCTGCGCACAGGTGAACGCCGCGATGGTCGCGGCGAATCGCGTGGAGCGCCGGAATCTCTTCGAGCGGGCGTTGTCCTGCTGGCGCGGCGGGGCGCTGGCCGACGTCGCCGGGGGCCCGCTGGTCGAGGCGCACAAGCTGTGGCTGGAGGACCGGCGGCGGTCCGTGCTTCTCCAGCTGGCCGAGCTGGAGCTGGCCGACGGTGCCGGGGCGTCGGTCGTCGCCCGGCTGGATCCGGTGCTGGCCGCGCGTCCCGCCGACGAGCGGGTCGCCGCGCGGCTCGCCTGCGCGCTCGACGCGCTGGACCGGCGCGACGCGGCGCTGGACGTCCTGCGGCGGACCCGCCGCGCGTTGTGGGACGAGGCCGGGGTACATCCCGGCGAGGAACTGCGTTCGGTGTACCGGCGCGTCGCCGGTACCGAGTGGACGGCGGGCGGCGCGCCCGCCCAGCTCCCGCCGGACCTCCCGGACTTCGCAGGCCGGACAGCGGAACTGACCGCGGTGGCCAAGGCGTTGCGCGGCCAGGCGCCCGTCGTCGTGCACGGGCCGGCCGGGTCGGGGAAGACGGCTCTCGCCGTGCGGGCGGCGTGGCGTGCGCGGAGACGATTCCCCGACGGGCAGCTCGTGGCCAGCGTGACCGCCGAGCCGCGCGAGGTACTCACCGGTTTCCTCCGCGCGCTCGGCGTCGCTCCGGCCGAACTGCCCGCAGACTTCGCCGGGCTGGTCGCCACCTGGCGGGGGATGACCGCGGACCGGCGGCTCCTCGTCCTGCTGGAGGACGCGACCGCCGAACGCCGGATCCGGCCGCTGCTGCCCAGCGGGCCCGGCTGCGCCACCCTGATCACTTCCCGGCGAGCACTGCCGGGGCTGCCGGGCGCGCGTCCGATCGTCCTGCCCGAGATGTCCACACTGGACGCTCGCGAGCTGTTCGGGGCGATCGTGGGCAGGGAACGGGCGCGGGCCGAACCCGAGGCCGTCGCTGAGGTGCTGCGGCAGTGCGCCGGGCTGCCCCTCGCCGTGCGGATCGCCGCGGCGAAGCTCGCGCAACGGCCGCGGCTGCGCGTCGACGACCTCGCCGCCCGCCTCGCCGACGAACGCCGCAGACTCGACGAACTCGTCGTGGGCGACCTCAGCGTTCGGACGCTACTGGCCTCGGCCCTGCGCGAGCGGACCTCTGGCGAACGGGACGTGCTGGCCCTGCTCGCCGCGTTCGGCGGCCCGATCACGGACTGGTGCGCGGCCCTGCTGCTCGGGCGTCCGCTCCCGGAGGTGCGGGACCTGCTCGACACCCTCGCCGACGGGCACCTGCTGCTGCCGGGGCCGGCGTACACCCTGCCCGGCTTCGTCCGGCTGGCTCTGGCCGAGCAGCCCCGGGCCCGGCTCGATCCGGGGAAACTGCGCCAGGCGCTCGAAACGATGCTCGCCAGGACCCGGGGCACCGCGCCAGGACCGGACACCGAGCAGCTCGCCGCCGCGGTGCGCCTCGCGTCGCGCCACGGCTGGACGGAACTCACCGGGCAGCTCGCCGACGCGTGCGCCGCGCGGGCGGGCACGCCGTGGCTGGGCCGCGCCGCGTGGGCCGTCTCGGTACGCGGCCTGGTGGCCGCCCGGCGCCGGGGCGATCATCGCGCGGAGGCGGGGAGGCTGTTGACCCTCGGTTCGGTGCATGCCCAGGGCGGGCGCTGGCGGTTGGCCCGCAGCTACTACGTCATGGCCGAGTCCCGGTTCCGTGCGCTCGGCGAGCTGGAACAGACCGGTGCGGCGCTCAGCGCTATCGCCGACATCGACCTCGACACCGGCCACGCGCGGGCCGCGGTCGAAGGACTGCGCGAGGCGCTCGAGCTGTTGCGCGCCTGCGGCGCCCGGCGGCGTCAAGCCGTCACGGCGGCCCAGTTCGGTTCGCTGCTGGAAGACCTGGGCGACTTCCCCCGTTCCGTCGAGAGCTTCGAGGCGAGCTTGCTGCTCGCCCAGCACAGCGACGACGAACGTTCGCTCGACCAGGTGACGAAACGCTACGCCGACGTGCTGCGCCGCGGCGGCCGGACGGACCAGGCAGCGGACCTGCTCGACGACGCGCTGGGCGGCGCGGTCCGGACCGGGGAGCGGCACTGGGAGGCCCACGTCCTGCGGAGCATGGGGGATCTGCACACCGAGGCGGGACAGTGGCGGGAGGGGGAGCGGTGCCTGACGCGCTCGTTGACGCTGTTCGACCACATCGGGCACCGGCACGCGGCCGCCTACACGCATCGCAGCCTCGCCGAGGCCAGGAGGCTGGCCGGTGACTACGCCGGCGCGCGGGCGCATCTGCGGGCGGCGATGAGCGTCTTCCACGATCTCGGCGACCGGCGTGGCGCCGGGTACGCCCTGATGAGCCTCGGCCGTTCCTACGCCGGAACCGGCGCCCTCGCGGACGCCCGGCGAGTCCTGCGCCGCGCGGCCGACCTCTTCGCGGGACTGGGCTTCCCGCTGTGGGAGTTGCGGGCGCTGGGCGAGCTGAACGCCGTCACCGGCAACTCGCCCGAGTTCGCGCGGACTCGTGAAGTCTTGACGAAAATCCGGACCTGACGGGCTCGCCTGGGCACCGCAGGGCCGGGTGTTTGGCGAAGTTATGGCGACACCGATTTGGCTGTCCTCTGTCGGGCACCTCTGCCGGACACCCCCGAGGAAGGCAAGTCATGCGGTTCTCACCCATGCTGCCCCGAGCGGCCTTCGGACTGACCGCGGCGGCCGCGACGATGGTGTTCGCCACCATCGGCACGGCGTCGGCCGTCACGAAACTGACCCAGGCGCAAGCGGCGGCGAAGCTGAGTGCGGCGGGCGTCACCCACTCGTCGAGCGGTGACTGCACCACCCGGACCAACTCCCACTGCACCTCCTACGAGCAGATCAACGTCAGCACGGTGGACGGCGTGCTGACGCTCAAGCGCGCGAGCGGCTGTGCTCTCGGCATCACCGGCGGGACCGAGGTCGGCCACGCCGCGGGGACCTACAGCCACTACAACGGCTACAAAGTGGACATCTCGCACAACAGCTGTCTCGACGGCTACGTCAAGCGCAGCTTCACCTACGCAGGCAAGCGAGGGGACGGCTACCCGCAGTGGAAGGCGGCGTCGGGCAACCTCTACTGCGACGAGGGCGACCACTGGGACATCACGTACTTCTAGCGAGGACCGGGGGGGGACACGTGCCCAGGCGGGGGGACGACCGCGCACCGCCCCCCCGAGAGGGAAACCCCCGGGGGCAAGAGGGGGCGGGGGGCCCGCGGGGGGTGTG
>NZ_JBHYIK010000012.1:65211-69376 GCF_042739735.1 Amycolatopsis sp. NPDC059027
TTTTTTTATAAGCCACAGCCTTTCGGGCTTCGTGGGCCCCCCGTGGTACAACATTTATTGTCCCCGCGCCCGGGCGGCCTGGTGCCCGCTTGTGGGCGACGGACAGCTTCCGGCCAGGCGGATCTTCATCAGGCGAGGTCACGGTGGTGCCGGGTACCCTGCTGGCTGTGACGGACCTGGTCCGGCCGGGATGGCGGGAGCCCATGCTGGCCACCCTCACCGAGCGGCGTTTCTCGGACCCGAACTGGGTCTTCGAGCGCAAGCTCGACGGCGTGCGCGCGCTCTGCGTGCGCGACGGCGGCGAGGTCGGGCTGTGGTCCCGGGCGCGCAAACCGATGAACGGGGCCTATCCCGAGATCGCGGACGCGCTGGCCGAACGCGGCGGTGAACAGTTCGTTGTGGACGGTGAGATCGTCGCGTTCGACGGCCACCGCACGAGTTTCGCCGCGCTGCAGCCGCGGATGCACCTCACCGATCCCGGCCGGGCGCGCCGCAGCGGGGTCAAGGTGTACTTCTACGCGTTCGACCTGCTGCACTTCGGGGGTATCGACGCGGTGGGACTGCCGCTGCGCCAGCGCAAGCAACTGCTGCGCGACGCGTTCGACTTCGACGATCCGTTGCGGTACGCGGCACACCGCAACGGCGACGGCGAGCGGTTCTACGCCGAAGCCTGTGGCAACGGCTGGGAGGGCGTGATCGCGAAACGCGCCGATTCGCCTTACACCCCAGGCCGTTCGAGCGACTGGCTGAAGTTCAAGTGCGTACGGGAACAGGAGTTCGTCGTCGGTGGGTACACCGATCCGCAGGGCACGCGGTCCGGGCTCGGCGCGTTGCTGCTGGGGTACCACGACAACGGCGCGCTGCGGTACGCGGGCAAGGTCGGCACCGGTTTCGACGACGCGATGCTGCGCGAACTGCTCGGCAGGCTGACGCCGCTGGAGCAGCGGACCTCGCCGTTCGCCGGGACGGTGCGCGAACGCGGCAGTCACTGGGTGCGCCCGGAACTGGTGATCCAGGCGGGGTTCGCCGAATGGACGCCGGAGGGCAAGCTCCGGCACGCGCGGTTCGCCGGGATCCGTGACGACAAGGCGGCGGCCGACGTGGTGCGGGAGGACCGGTGAACCCGGACGAGATACGAACGTCCAATCCGGACAAGGTCTTCTACCCCGAAAGCGGCCTGACCAAGGGTGACGTCGTCGCGCACTATCGCACCGTCGCCGCGGTGATGGTCCCGCATCTGCGCGGCCGCCCGCTGACGTTGCGCCGTTATCCGCACGGCATCCACGGGGAGACCTGGTTCCAGAAGGAGGCCAGCTCGCACTTCCCGGACTGGCTGCGGGTCGAGAACGTCCCGCAGCGGACCTCGGCCACGGTCCGCCACGTGATCTGCGACGACGCCGCGTCGCTGGTGTACCTGGCCAACCAGGCGGTGGTGGAGTACCACATCTGGACGTCCACAATGGACGCGCTGGAGCAGCCGGACATGGTCGTGATCGACATCGACCCGCCCGACGACGTCGATGTCCGGGAGCTGCGGGACATCGCCAAGCTGATCCGGCAGGTGTACACCGCCGTCGGGCTCACCGCGTACCTGCAGGCCACCGGCGGCCGCGGCTTCCACGTCGTGGCGCCGGTCGAACCCACCGCGAGCTACGCCGTCGTGCGGCAGGTCGCGCTGAAGGCCTCGGAACTGCTCGTGCGGGTCGACCCCGAGCGGCTGACCGTGGCGCAGCGCCGGGACAAGCGCGGGGACCGGGTCTTCCTCGACACCAATCGCAACGGCTACACGCAGACGTTCATCGCGCCCTATTCGCTGCGCGCGCGGCCCGCCGCCGGGGTCGCCACCCCGCTCGACTGGGGTGAGCTGGGCAAGGCCGCCCCGGACGGCTGGACGCCGGACCGGATCAAGCGGCGCCTGGCGCGCAAGGCGGATCCGTGGCGCGACATGGCCGAGCACGCGGCGTCCGCGGAAAAAGCGCTGGCGCAGCTCAAGCAGTACTGAGCCGCCGTGGCCTCCGGTGAAGTCCGATGTTCCGGAGCGTCGTGGGTGGGTACCCGGGGAGCGGACACGGGACCGACCAGAGGGTTCGAGGTGATCGTTCATGGCCAGCGGAAGCAACCCGGTCACGCATCCGGAGCGGATGGGCACGGCACGCGGCGCCGTGGGGGCCGGGGCCGGGCTGGTGGTGCTGGCGGGGCTCTACCTGATCGTCGCGCCCTGGATCACCCGGTTCGGCGGCGCCGCGGACCTCGCGGTGAGCAACACCGTCACCGGGCTGGCGCTGGTGGGCCTCGCCGCGGGGCGGACGCTCGACGAGCGGCTGCGCCCGCTGTGGTGGGTCGCGCCGGTCCTCGGCGCCTGGGCCGTGGCCTCGCCCGGTGTGCTGCGGTTCAACGCGGAGACGCCGCCGTCCGCGGGTGCGTGGGTCGGCAACGCCGTCGCCGGTGTCGTCGCCGCGGTCGCGGCGCTGGCGATTTTCCCGCGCCGTACCCGCGAGTGACGGTCATTCGTCCGGTTCGACGTCTTCGGGGGCGGCGTCTTCGAGCAGCCCACGCCAGCGCGGCGCGGCGAGACAGGCGCCTGAGGTCCAGCCGCGGTAGACCACTTCGCCGACGAGTACCGGCCGCACCCAGTGGGCGTCTTCGGCCTGTCGTGCCGGGACCTCGTGGAACGGCGAAGTCTTGCGGGTGAGGCGGTTCAGCCGCCGGGACAGGGTGTCCAGCTCGGCGCTGGAGAATCCGACGCCGACATTCCCGACGTACCGCAGCGCGTCGCCCTCGGGCACGCCGAGCAGCAGTGAGCCGAAGGTCCCGCTGCGCCGTCCGCCACCGGGCCGCCAGCCACCGAGCACGACCCGCTGCACGTGCGGATCGGTGATGGTGAGCCAGTCACCGGTGCTGCGGCCGGGACGGTACGGGCTGTCCGCGCGCTTGGCGAGGATCCCGGCGAGGCCGTGCTGGTGGCTGGCGCGCGCGACCGCGCCGCCGTCACCGAGGTAGTGCTGGGGCACCTGCCAGAACGGCCCGGTCAGGTCGAGGCCGTCGAGCAGCTCACGGCGTGCGGTGTAGGGCAGGTCGAGACAGGACCGACCGTCCACATGCAACAGGTCGTAGGCGAGAAAGAAGGCGGGATAACGGTCTTTGAGCCGTTTCGCCGCGGCCGCGTCGGCCTGGCCACGGCGGCGGAGACCCTCGGCGCTCGGCCTGCCGTCCTCGAACGCGACGATTTCGCCGTCCAACAGGACTTCGGTGGAGCCCAGCTGGTCGCCCAGCCCGCGCAGTTCGGGGTAGCGGGCGGTGACGTCCGCCCCGGACTCGTCGTAGGCGGTGACCCGCCCGCCGGACACCCGGAGCATCGTGCGCTGGCCGGACCAGGCGAATTCGTAGGCCCACTCGGCGTCTTCGGACACCGCGGGGAACCGGCCGGGTTTCGCCGCCATCGGTGCCAGGAACGACGGGGTCTCCTCGCGGCCGGGTTCGGCCGGGTCCAATCGTTTGAGCACCCAGTCCCGTTCGGACTCCGGATCGTGCCGGTTGACGAAGACGTACTTGCCGCGCGCCTTCGTTCCGTGGAAGACGACTTCGACCTTGTGGTCGTTCCAGTGCAGCGTCTCGTACCGCCCGCGGTCCCAGATGGTCATCCGCCCGCCGCCGTACTCGCCGGCGGGGATTTCGCCCTCGAAATCGGCGTACTCCATCGGATGGTCCTCGGTGTGCACCGCGAGCCGGGTGACGTCCGGCGACATCGGCAGGCCCTTCGGGACCGCCCACGACACGAGCACGCCGCCGCGTTCCAGCCTGATGTCCCAGTGCAGCCTGCGCGCGTGGTGTTCCTGGATCACGAACAGGTCGTCGGCGCCGGGTTCGGGCCGCCGCGGCCACGGTTCCGAGGTGCGCCGGGGATCACGCTTGCGCCGGTACTCGCCGAGTTGTTCCGCCATATCCGGCCGTGGCACCCCCATTCCCCGTTCGGTCGTTCCCCAGCGTATCCCTTCCGTCGCACCGGGAAACCTCCGTACGGGGGTTCGGGCCGAAGGGGACTTTCCTTGCGGCGGACGCGCTGAAGGGGACTTTCCTCGCGTCGGATGCGACGAAAGTCCCCTTCGGCCCGCTTCCCGGTCCTGTCTCTTATACAAAAATCCGAGCCCACCAGACATATAACCAT
>NZ_JBHYIK010000012.1:69386-75667 GCF_042739735.1 Amycolatopsis sp. NPDC059027
CACACGACGGTGGGGTGCGCGGCAGAATTGGTGAGAGGGCGCGGCGCCGCCCACTGCTGTCTCACAGGAGTCGTCACGATCCCAACACTCGCCCCCCCCCCCCCCGCTTCCCGGTCAGTCCGTTTCGGCCATCGCCTCGGCGAACTGGGCGGCGTAGAGCCGCGAGTACGCGCCGCCGGTCAGCAACAGGGTTTCGTGGTCGCCCTGTTCGACGATCCGGCCCGATTCCATCACCAGGATGACGTCGGCGTCCCGGATCGTGGACAGCCGGTGCGCGATGACGAAGCTCGTCCGGCCGGCCCGCAACGAGTTCATCGCCCGCTGGATGAGCACCTCGGTGCGGGTGTCGACCGAGCTGGTCGCCTCGTCGAGGATGAGGATCGCCGGTTTCGCCAGGAAAGCCCGTGCCACCGTGATGAGCTGCTTCTCACCCGCGCTGACGGTGCCGCCCTCGTCGTCGATCACCGTGTCGTAGCCGTTGGGCAGGGTACGCACGAAACGGTCGACGTGCGTCGCCTTGGCGGCCTCGATGATTTCCTCGCGCGTGGCGTTGTCCGCGCCGTACGCGATGTTCTCCGCGATCGTCCCGCCGAACAGCCACGCGTCCTGCAGCACCATGCCGGTCTTGTCGCGCAGCTCCTCACGGTTCATCTTCGCGATGTCGACGCCGTCGAGGGTGATCCGGCCGCCGTCGATCTCGTAGAACCGCATGAGCAGGTTGACCAGCGTGGTCTTGCCCGCGCCGGTCGGGCCGACGATGGCGACCGTGTGGCCCGGTTCGACGCTGAGCGAAAGGTTCTCGATGAGCGGCGTGTCCGGCAGGTACCGGAACGAGACGTCCTGGAACTCGACCTGGCCGCGGACGACCTCGGGCCGCGCGGGCTCGGCGGGTTCCGGTTCCTGCTCCTCGGCGTCCAGCAGCGCGAACACCCGCTCCGCCGAGGCGACACCGGACTGCAGCAGGTTCGCCATGCTCGCGATCTGCGTGACCGGCTGGCTGAACTGCCGCGAGTACTGGACGAACGCCTGCACGTCCCCGAGCGACAGCCCGCCCGAGGTGACCCGCAGCGCGCCGATCACGGCCACCAGCACGTAGTTCAGGTTGCCGATGAACATCATCGCGGGCTGGATCATCCCGGAGATGAACTGCGCCTTGAAACTCGACGCGTACAGCGAGTCGTTGTGCTCGACGAAGGTCTTCTGCGCCTCCTTGCGGCGGCCGAACACCTTCACCAGTGAATGCCCGGTGTACATCTCTTCGATGTGCGCGTTGAGCCGCCCGGTGGTGGACCACTGCTTGATGAACTGCGGCTGCGCCCGCTTGCCGATCTTCGCCGCCACGAACACCGACGCCGGCACGGTCAGCAACGCGATCACCGCCAGCAGCGGCGAGATGATGAACATCATCACCAGCACGCCGATGACCGTCAGCACCGAGGACACGATCTGCGCGAGCGTCTGCTGGAGCGACTGCGCGAGGTTGTCGATGTCGTTGGTGACCCGGCTCAGCACCTCGCCGCGCGGCTGGCGGTCGAAGTACTTCAGCGGCAGCCGCGCGAACTTGTACTCCACCTGCTGCCGCAGGTCGAACACCGCGCGCTGCACCAGCGTCGTGGTCAGCCGCGCCTGGATCAGCGAGAAGAACGACGCGATGACGAACAGGCCCAGCACGATCAGCAGGATCCGGCCGACCCCGGTGAAGTCGATCGGCGCCCCGGGCACGAAGTCGACGCCGCCGAGCATGTCGGCCTTGGTGTTCTCGCCGTGGGCCCGCAGCCCGGCGATCACGGCTTCCTTGCTGAGACCGGCCGGCATGTCGTGGCCGAGCGCGCCCGCGAAGATGAGGTCGGTGGCCTTGCCGAGCACCTTCGGCCCGATCACGGTCATCGCGACGCTCAGCGCGCCGAACGCGAGAACCCCGGCCAGCGCCGCGCGCTGCGGCTGCAGCAGGCGCAGCAGCCGGGCGAAGGATCCCTTGAAGTCCAACGCCTTCTCCGGCGGCATGCCGCCGGACATCCATCTGCCGGGCCCGCTCTGGCTGGGCCCCGTCCCGGGCGCGCTCCCGTGCGTCCGCGCGGCGGTCGGCCGCTCGCCCGCTTCGGTCTTGGCGGTCTCCGAGGAGTCGGTGGTGCTCATGCGATGGCCTCGCTTCGCGAGACAGTGTCCAATCCCTTTTGGCGCATGATGTCGATGATTCGCTCGCAAGCGTCGCTCATGCCGCCTCCTGTTCAGTCAGCTGCGACAGCACGATCTCCCGATAGGTTTCGTTGCCGTCCATGAGTTCGTGGTGGGTTCCGGTGCCGACGACCCGGCCTTCGTCGAGCACGATGATGCGGTCGGCGCCCCGGATCGTGCTGACCCGCTGCGCGACGATGACGACGGTGGCTTCCGCGGTCTCGGCCGCCAGCGCCCGCCGTAGCGCGGCGTCGGTGGCGTAGTCGAGCGCCGAGAACGAGTCGTCGAAGAGGTAGATCTCGGGCTTGTGCACGAGCATCCGGGCGATCGCCAGCCGCTGGCGCTGGCCGCCCGAGACGTTGGTGCCGCCCTGCGCGATCGGCGTGTCGAGTCCTTCCGGCTTCTGCTCGACGAAATCCTTGGCCTGCGCGACCTCCAGCGCGTGCCACAGGTCTTCGTCGGTGGCGTCCGGATTGCCGTACCGCAGGTTGCTCGCGATCGTGCCCGCGAACAGGTACGGCTTCTGCGGGACGAGCCCCACGACCGACGACAGGGTCGTCGGGTCGAGGTCGCGGACGTCGACTCCGTCGACCTTCACCGAGCCCGCCGTGGCGTCCATCAGGCGGGGGATGAGGTTGAGCAATGTCGTCTTCCCGGTGCCGGTACTGCCGATCACCGCGGTCGTCTCGCCGGGGCGGCCGATCAGTGAGATGTCGGACAGCACCGGCTTTTCCGCGCCGGGGTAACGGAATTCCACCCCGGCCAGTTCGAGATGACCGTGCACGGCACCGGGCCGGATGGGCGTGACCGGCAGGCGCACGCTCGGCTCGGTGTCCAGCACCTCGGTGATCCGCTCGGCGCTGACCTCCGCGCGCGGCACCATCATGAACATGAAGGTGGCCATCATGACCGCCATCAGGATCTGCATCAGATAGGACAGGAACGCGGTCAGCGCGCCGATCTGCATGCTGCCCGAATCGATGCGCTGCCCGCCGAACCAGAGCACGGCGACGCTGGAGGCGTTCATCACCAGCATCACGATCGGGAACATCAGCGCCATGAGCCTGCCGACCCGCAGCGACACGGTCAGCAGGTCGTCGTTGGCCTTCGCGAAGCGCTCGCGCTCGTGCGTGTCACGGACGAACGCGCGGATCACCCGGATACCCATGATCTGCTCGCGCAGGACCTGGTTGATCCGGTCCAGCCGTTCCTGCATGAGCCGGAAGGCCGGGCGCATCTTCGCCACGATGACGCTCACCGCGATCCCCAGCACCGGGACGATGACCAGCAGCAGCGAGGACAACGGGACGTCCTGGTTGAGCGCCATGATGATGCCGCCGACACACATGATCGGCGCGGACGCCATGAGGGTGAAGGTCATCAGCGCCAGCATCTGTACCTGCTGGACGTCGTTGGTGGTGCGGGTGATCAGCGACGGGGTGCCGAACTGGCCGACCTCGCGGGCGGAGAAGTCCTGCACCCGGTGGAAGACCGCGGACCGGACGTCCCGGCCCAGCGCCATCGCGGTGCGCGCGCCGAAGTAGACCGCGCCCAGCGAGCCGCAGATCTGGACCAGCGAGACCAGCAGCATCGCGCCGCCGATGCCCAGGATGGCGCCGATGTCCCCCTTGACCACGCCGTGGTCGATGATGTCGGCGTTCAGTGTGGGCAGGTACAGCCCGGCCAGCGTCTGGATGAGCTGAAGCAGTGCGACCAGCCACAGGACGCCCTGATACGGGCGCAGATGACTGCGCAGGAGCTTGATCAGCACAACGGTGACTCCCCCCAGTGGTGGTGTTGTCGTTCGGGTGGTGCTAAGCGATGGTGCTTTCCCGGTCCGTGTCCCGGCGACCGGAAGTGGTGGTGAGCGTGGGAAAACCCGCCGACAGTTCCCCCAGGAGCCGGGTCAGCGTCGGCAGGAACACCTGCTGGTCCGACGTGAACCATTCGACGAAGGCGAGCCGGACCGCGCTTTCCACCGCCCCGGCCATCAGACGGGCGTACAGCTCGTCCCCGGTGTCGGCTTCGGCCCGTTCGATGATGGCGTCGGCGAGGAGGCGTTCGACGGTGTGATGTGCCTTGAGGAACTCTCCCCGCAAGGCAGCATGCCCCATCAGCGCGCGGACCCGGGAAACATAGGCCCGATCGGGTTCGCCGTCACGCGAATATTGTTCGAGCACCGCGCCGGTGATGGCCTCCCACAGCGGCTCCTCCGCCGGACGAGCGAGCAGTGCGTCGCGGACGCGGTGCTGGCGATCGACGACGAACTCGCAGACCGCCTCCTCCTTGCACGAGAAGTAGTTGTTGAACGTGCGCGGGGAGACGCCCACTTCGGCGGCGATGTCCTCGACCTTCACCTGGTCCAGGCCGCGATCGACCGCCAGGCGCAGGGCGGCTTCGCTGAGCGCGCGACGGGCCGCCTGCTTCTTGCGTTCGCGCAGGCCGGGCCGCGACCGGGATTCGGAGGGCATACGGCGAGCGTAGCCAAAAGTTGCGTGGCACGCAAAAATCTGCGCGACACGCACGAATCGGGCAGACTTTCGGGCAGGCCTCCGGTCGCTGTGAGCAGGCTGGAAGAAGGCCGTCTCCCATGCTCAGACTGTCGCGGGTGGGCGTTTCGGGTTACGGTTGTTACGTAGCGTGAGTACGGGTTCGGTGATCGGCGGAGGTGCGGGCATGCGGGCGATGTGGAAGGGCTCGGTGTCGTTCGGGCTGGTCAGCATCCCGATCCAGCTGTACGCGGCCACCGAGAACAAGAACGTCTCCCTGCGGCAGGTGCACGAGGCCGACGGCGGGCGGATCCAGTACAAGCGGTTCTGCACGGTCGACGGGCAGGAGGTGCCCTACGCCGAGATCGCCAAGGGCTACGAGCTGCCCGACGGCGAGATGGTGGTGCTGACCGACGCCGACATGGCCGACCTGCCGCTGCCCACCCAGCGCATGATCGACGTCCTGGAGTTCGTGCCGATGGAGTCCATCGACCCGATCCAGTTCGACAAGACCTATTACCTGGAACCGCAGAAGAACGCGGTGAAGCCGTACGTCGTGCTGCGGGACGCGCTGCAGAAGGCGAGCCACGTGGCCATCGCGAAGGTCGCCGTCCGGCAGCGGGAGAGCCTGGCCGTGCTCCGCGTGCACGACGACGTCCTGGTGATGACCACCATGCTGTGGCCCGACGAGGTCCGTACCCCGGACTTCCCGTTCCTGCACGAGGATCTCCCGCAGGTGCGCGCGCAGGAGATCACCATGGCGGGTTCGCTCATCGACTCGCTGTCGGAACCGGTCTTCGAGGCGGAGAAGTACTCGGACAGCTATCGCGAAGCGCTCGAATCGATGATCGAGGCGAAGGTCGCGGGGAACGAGACCGCGAAACCCGGCCCGGTCGCGGCGAAGGCCGACGTGGTCGATCTGATGTCGGCGTTGCAGGCGAGCGTCAACGCGGCGAAGAAGTCCCGCAAACCCGCCCCCGCGCGGAAACCCGCGGTGCGCAAGGCGTCCGGAAAGTCCGAAGCGGACCCGAAAGCCGCGAAAAAGCCCGCCACGCCGCGCGCACGGCGTTCGCCGAAGAGCGCCTGACACCGTCGAGTCGTCCGTCCGGATACGCGTGTCGTCCGTCGGTGTACGTGTGTCGGCGCACCGTGGGTCCGAAGTGGACTCCGGGCGGGGCCGAGGCGGTGACCAGGCTGTTCACCGGGAGTACCGGACCGGTGACGGCGACACGCCGCGCGTATGCCAGACTCTGGCCTCCCCGGGTGGTACCAAGAAGCAGTCGGGTCGAATCGAGCAAGATCGCGGAAGCCCGCAGGACACGGAAGGCGGAACAGCATCATGGACTGTGCGTCCTGTACCGCCGGTATCGACCACTGTCACGGCACACTGGTCGTGCATCCGGACGGCGGATTCGCCGAATGCACGGACGACGGCTGCACCGATGACGATCGCGTGCGGCACGCCCTGATCATCGACTGCCACACCCTCGACGCGGCCTGTGACTGCGTCGTCGAGCAGCACGCGGAAATCGTGCTGTCCCAAGCTTCCTGAGCCTCCCGCCATCGAGGGGGGGGGGGGCGCGGCGGGGCGGCGCCCCGCGCGCGGGGGGTGGGACG
>NZ_JBHYIK010000012.1:75677-78292 GCF_042739735.1 Amycolatopsis sp. NPDC059027
CCGCGGGCGCTCACGGACGGCTCCCCTCACCCCGCTCTCGGCGGCTCCCCCATGATGACCCACCCCCCGCCACGCGGGGGCGCCCCCGCGGGGGGCGGGCCCCCCTCGATGCTGTCCTGGCCGGATTCCGGGCGGGGCGGACGATTTCGGCGTCCCGGACAGCTGCCCGCCGGGCGGGGCCCGCCGGTGTCCCTTGTGGTCCGTCGAGACCGAATTCCTTACCCGATCGTGTAGGTCCGCGTGTACACCGCCTCGACGATGTGCTACCACTAACGGGGTCCTTCGGCTCTCCCTCCCCCTCGGAGCCGGAGGGCCCTTTATTTTCCCGGGGCCTGATCGGTTCGATAGGTCAGTCAGTGCTGTACTGTTCAGTGTGTGGTGACCTGTGAGACTCGAGAGGCCGCGCTGACCCGCGTCGGCCGCGCACTGGCCGATCCGACGCGGTGCCGCATCCTGACGGCGTTGCTGGACGGGCCCCGCTATCCCGGCAGGCTCGCCGCCGAGCTGGAGCTGAGCCGGTCGAACGTCTCGAACCACCTGTCCTGCCTGCGGGGCTGCGGGCTCGTGGTGGCGAGTTACGAGGGCCGTTCGGTGCGATACGAACTCGCCGACGCGCATCTCGCCCGCGCGCTGCGCGAACTCGTCCAGGTCGTGCTCGCCGTCGAACCCGCCGACGACTGCGCGGACGAGGACCGGGCCGTGAGGAGTGAAGCGTGATTCCCGCGCCTGCCGGAGGCTGCCCGGACGGTTGCTGCGCGGGGGAGTCCCGCGTGCTCGCCGCGGATCGCCGGGCGGTGCTGGTCCGCCGCATCCGGCTGCTCGTGGCGGCGACGATCGGCTACAACCTCGTCGAGGCGTTGGTCGCGCTGATCGCCGGATCGCGGGCGTCTTCGGCCGCGCTGATCGGCTTCGGGCTCGATTCGGTCGTCGAGGTCGCGTCTGCCGCCGCGGTCGCGTGGCAGTTCTCCGGACGGGACCCGGAAGCGCGGGAACGCTTGGCGCTCAAGGTGATCGCGCTGTCCTTCTTCGGGCTCGCCTGCTATGTCACCGTGGACGCGGTCCGGACGTTCGCGGGGGCGGGGGAAGCCCGGCCGTCGGTCACCGGGATCGTGCTGGCCGCCGTCTCACTCGCGGTGATGCCGCTGCTTTCGGCCGCGCAACGCCGTGCGGGCCGCGAACTCGGTTCGGCGAGCGCGGTCGCCGATTCCCGGCAGACGCTGCTCTGCACCGGCCTTTCCGGTGTGTTGCTGGCCGGTCTGCTGCTGAACGGGCTGTTCGGCTGGTGGTGGGCGGATCCGGTGGTCGCGCTGGCGATCGCCGCCGTCGCGGTCAGGGAAGGCAGGACCGCCTGGCGCGGCGAACACTGCTGCTGACCCGACGCCGAGCGCGACAGGCGCTCGACGCCGGGCAGCGCGCCGGTCGCGGTCAGTACCAGTGCGCGCGGCCGCCGATCTGCCGCCCGGTCGCGCCGAGCACGGCGAGTGCGGCACCGGCCACCGCGAGGATGATGCCGATCGTCCAGAGCACCTGGATGCCGGTCACGAATCCCACGACCAGCAGGATGACACCGAGGATGATCACGTCGTCACGCTCCTTCTCCTCACTGCCCGTCCGGAAAGGAGTCCCGGACGGGCGTGTGGAAGGAGGGTTTCCGCCGCACCGCAGGGGAAACGCGCCGTTCGGAGCAGCCGGCGCGGCGTTCGGCGCAATCTCGCTCAGTACCGGTAGTGCTCCAGTTTGTAAGGGCCTTCGACGTCGACGCCGATGTAGTCGGCCTGTTCCTTGGTGAGCTTGGTCAGCTTCACGCCGAGCGCGTCGAGGTGCAGCCGCGCGACCTTCTCGTCGAGCTGCTTCGGCAGCCGGTGCACCTCGGTGCTGTACTGACCCGGCTTGCTGAACAGCTCGATCTGCGCGATCGCCTGGTTGGTGAAGGAGTTCGACATCACGAACGACGGGTGCCCGGTGGCGTTGCCGAGGTTCATCAGCCTGCCCTCGGACAGCACGATGATCGCGTGCCCGTCGGCGAACCGCCATTCGTGCACCTGCGGCTTGATCTCGGTCTTGGTGATGCCCGGGATCTTCGCCAGCCCCGCCATGTCGATCTCGTTGTCGAAGTGGCCGACGTTGGCGACGATCGCGTTGTGCTTCATCCGGGCCAGCTGGCCTGCCATGATGATGTTGAAGTTGCCGGTGGTGGTGATGAAGATGTCACCGCGTTCGAGGACGTCGTCCAGCTCGACGACGTCGAGGCCGTCCATGGACGCCTGGAGCGCGCAGATCGGGTCGATCTCGGTGACGGCGACGCGCGCGCCCTGGCCGCGCAACGCCTCCACCGCGCCCTTGCCGACATCGCCGTAGCCGCACACGATCACCTGCTTGCCGCCGATCATCACGTCGGTGGCGCGGTTGAGCCCGTCGACGAGTGAGTGCCGGATCCCGTACTTGTTGTCGAACTTGGACTTCGTGACCGAGTCGTTGACGTTCATCGCGGGGAAGAGGAGCTCGCCGTCGCGCGCCAGCTTGTAGAGTCGCTTGACGCCGTTGGTGGTTTCCTCGGTGACACCGCGGATGTCGGCGGCCATGCGGGTGAACCGCTGCCCGTCGGCGGCCAGGCT
>NZ_JBHYIK010000012.1:78392-97184 GCF_042739735.1 Amycolatopsis sp. NPDC059027
TTGTAGAGTCGCTTGACGCCGTTGGTGGTTTCCTCGGTGACACCGCGGATGTCGGCGGCCATGCGGGTGAACCGCTGCCCGTCGGCGGCCAGGCTTTCGGACAGCGTGCGCAGGATGATCCGGTACTCCTCGGGTTCGTCGTCGGCGGGCTGGGGCACGGCGCCCGCCGCCTCGAACTCGACTCCCTTGTGGACCAGCAGCGTCGCGTCTCCGCCGTCGTCGAGGATCATGTTCGGCGTCTTCCCGCCGGGGAACCGGAAAAGCTGGTCGGTGCACCACCAGTACTCGTCGAGCGTCTCACCCTTCCACGCGAACACCGAAGTCCCTTGTGGACGGTCCGGGGTGCCGTCGCGCCCGACGACGACGGCCGCGGCGGCCTCGTCCTGGGTCGAGAAGATGTTGCAGGAAACCCACCGGACCTCGGCGCCGAGCGCCACCAGTGTCTCGATCAGCACCGCGGTCTGCACCGTCATGTGCAGCGAACCCGCGACACGGGCGCCCTTGAGCGGCTGCGCGGCGGCGTACTCCTCGCGGATGGCCATCAGGCCGGGCATCTCGTGCTCCGCGAGCCGCAGCTGGATCCGGCCCGCCTCGGCCAGCGCCAGATCCGCGACGGCGAAGTCCATTCCGTTGATCTCCCGCAGTTTTTCGCTCATTTCTCGCTCTCTTCTCGGCTGGACAAGGGCAGGAGGAATCAGGGCATTTCCGTGCAGGACGGAAACACCCACTCAGGGGCGAGTCAGTGCTTTTCTTGTCTCGAATGCACGAAGGCGCCTCCTGAGTTCAGGAGGCGCCCTTGGAGTCGTCATCGCGGGCCGAGCGTGGCGGAAAGAATTCCGTCGCAGCGCCTCTCGGCCCGGAAACCAGAGTGGCAAAGCCGCCGGGGAGTGTCAAGCCAGCGTCGTCTCGACCAGATCGCGGCCGAGATCGCTCTCGCCGCTGCCGGGCATCGCGAGCTTCGCCGAGCGGTACCAGGTCGCGTCCGCCTCCGGATGGGGCCCGACCACGCCGACCCGGCCCTTCCCGTGAGCGACGACCACCGCGGCCGGGGTTCCGGTGTCGTAGGTGGCGAGCACGTTCGCGCTCGCGCCAGGGCGCAGCTTGAACTCCGGGCCGTCCTGGAAGTACACCGTCCGGTTCTGGCCGCGCCAGGACACGGTCACCACCGTGTCCTGGGTGGTGCGCACGCTGGCCTTGCGGGAGGCGATGTACTGGTCGGTGTCGCCGGGCAGCAGGTTGAACCCCGGGGTGGCCCCGGCGAGGTAGCCGCCGAGGCAGAAGCCCACGTAGCGGCCGCCGTCGGCGACCCAGCCGCGGATGTCGTCGGCGTAGCGGCGCATCTTCCGCCAGCCGTCGTCCAGGCTGCCCCCGCCGGGCTGGGCGTAGAGGACGGCCTTGTCGAGCGAGGCCCGGGTGAGTGATGTCGCTTCGCCCGGCCCGCAGTACTCGACTCGCAACGGCGTGGTGGTGCCCCGCAGCAACGTCGCGACGGCCTCTGCGCAGCCGTCGCAGGCGGCCGGGCCGCGGTAGACGAGCGCGAGCGGCCGGTCGTCGGACGTGAAGGTGGCGACTCCGGCCCAGCCGAGCCCGCCGGCGGCCACGACGGCGCCGGCACCGATGAGCAGAGTCCGTCTTCGCACGGCCACCTCCACAGGGGACAGTGCGTCAAGGCTAGCCGCGCGGTGGTGAGTCCGTGGTGTGTCGTGACACTCAGGACAGCTTCGGCCACGCCTGCCCGATCAGAGCCGCGACCGCGCCCGCGTCGTGGCGCAGTTTGCCGCTGGACCCGACCACGATCTGCACAGTGAGCCCGCCGCCGCTGCGCTGGCAGCTCATCACGCCTTTGGCGTCCTCCGCGGGTTTCTCACCCGCCCGCGTCGGCTGGTTGTAAATGACGCACACGACGTCGCCGACGCGTTCGAGGTCCTGCTGAGGCGCGGCCAGACCCAGCCGCGCCGCGTCGACGTAGGGCACGAACGGCTCCGGCGAATCGGCCCGGACCGCTTGCAGCAGCACGATTTCTTCGAGTTCGGCGTCGGCGTAGCGCTGGGACACCGCGCCTGCGCCGTGATAGGCGGACGACAGCCGTTCGGCGTTCTTGACCTCATCCGCGTTCTCACCGTCGACCAGGCTCTTGGTCTTGTCGCCGCCGCGCTTGGCCAGCGCGTCCTGATAACGGGACAGGCCGCCGATCGTGTCCGGCGCCTTGAGCGTCGTGCCGGAGACGCCCGGGCCGGACAGCCCGATCACGAGCCAGGGAACACCGACCAGGAGCGCGCCGACGACGACACCGGCAAGCGCGACGAGAACTGTGCGGTTGGCTCTGGGGGCAGGGGAAGCGGCGGGCGCGCTGGGGAGGGCAGGTGCGGTCACCCGGGCAGCGTCGCGGATCTCGTCCGGTGCGGTAAGGGCAGTAATGCCGTCAGCTCACAGGAGAAACGCCCCGCGCCAGATCCGTTCGGACCGCCCGCCGATGAGCCCCGCGTCCCGCAGGAACGGCACGATCTTCTCGGCCATCCACCGGCGGGTCTCACGGAAGTGCGGGTTGGCCAGCGCGGCGGCCCGTCCTTCCCGGGGATCGATTCCGACGCTGCGATAAACGCGCGGGTCGACGAGGGTGTCGACGACGCCGTAGGAGACCAGGGCGGTGCGGGCCCGATGCCAGCGCAGGCCCGCGGGGGACAGCCGCGGCACCGTCCGCAGTACCTCCTCCTTCGCGAACCGGACGTGGCGGGCCTCTTCCACCACGTGGATCCGGTTCACCGCGCGGATCAGCGGCTGGATGCCGTCATCGTCCATCATGGACCGTTGCAGCCGGTCGGTGGTCTCCTCGGCCACCAGCACCGCCGCGAACATCGACGGCCCGGCGGCGGTGGCGGCGAAGACCTTGCCCAGCCTGCGCACGATCTCGGGGACGCCGTAGCGGGGCACGCCGAGCCGTTCGGCCGTCCGCGCGAACATCACCGAGTGCCGGGTCTCGTCCCCGATCTCGGTGAGCGCGTACTGCGCGTGCTCGGTGCGGGCGTCGAGGTTGTAGACGTAGCGGGCGAGCAGCTGCATCAGCACGATCTCGAACCACAACCCGACGCTCATGATGCTGGCGATCTCGTGTTTGGACAGTTCTATGCGCTGGTCCGGCGTCAGCCGGTCCCACAGCGGCGTGCCGTACAGCGAAACCCGTTCCAGCGGCATGAACGCCTTGCCGTCGACGAGCGGGGCGTCCCAGTCGATGTCGACGTACGGGTCGTACGAGTTCTTCGCCGAGCTCTTCAGCAGGCGTGTGGCGGTGACATCCCGATCCTGGGGCTGGATCTCGACGGCCATGGCGATCTCCAAGTAGGGGGTACGCGACGTACTAGGTACCTGCGCAGCGTACACCCGCTCCCGGACGGTTGAGTAGGCTTGCCCCATGGCAGTGCCCGCCGCGAACACCAGGAAGCCCGCCGCGCACAAGGTCGACGGACGGGCGGCACGCTGGGCGGGGCAACAGGAGCGGCGGCGGGCGGAGTTCGTCGAGGCGGCGCTCGAGGCGATCGCCGAACACGGCCCCGGCGTGTCGACGGAGCAGATCGCCGAACGCGCGGGTGTCGCCCGCACGCGGCTGTACCGGCATTTCGCCGACGCGTCCGACCTCCAGCGCGCCATCGCCCAGCGGGCGGCCGAGCTGGTGACCGCCGAACTGGCCCCGTTGTGGCGCCCGCAGGGCTCGCCGCGGGAGATGATCGCGGCCGCCATCGGCACCCATCTGCGCTGGCTCACCGAGCACGCCCAGCTGCACCGCTACCTGCTGCGGACGGTACGCAGCAGCGGGGAAACCGGGGCGCTGCCCGACATCCGCTCCGCGATCGCGCTGCACCTGAGCAAGCTGTTCGCCGGCTACCTCGCGGCGTTCGGGCTCGACACCGCCCCGGCGGACACGGTGGCCTTCGGCCTGGTCGGGTACGTCGAATCGGCCACCACGCGCTGGCTCGACCATCCGGGTGAGCTGACCAAGGCCGAGCTGTCCGAGCAGTTGTCCGGCACGATCTGGGCGATGCTCGACCACACGCTGCGCTCCCGCGGCGTCGAACTCGACCCGGATCAGCCGCTGCCGCTGCCCGACGGGATGGACTGAGCGCCGCCGCCGAGTTCCGCGCGCAAGCCTGTCACCAGGACGCGCAGCCCGAACTCGAAGCGCCCGTCGAAGTCGAGGAACCGGCCGATCGTCGCGATCGAGAGACGGGGGTAGGCCGTGGGGTCCAGCGCCGCGGTGAACGTCTCGGCCTCGGTACCGCTCGCGCCCTGCTGTTCGAGCGTCTCGCCGAGGACGTAGCTGAAGATCGTGGTGAGCGTCCACAGCGCGGTTTCCTCGGGGAAGCCCGCGGCGTCGAGCATCGCCAGTGTCCGATCGCCGAGGGTCATCGTGTGCTGCTTCGTGACGTAGCTGCCACCGACGATACGGGCCCCGTCGCGCTGTGCCAGCAACGATTCCCGCATCTCCCGCGCGAAGACGGTGACGTTCTCCGCCCAGTCCGCGCCGTCGAAGCGGACCCGCTCGGACACTCCGGCCGTGATCGTCTCGGCCATCTCGTCGAGCAGGGCCTGCTTGTTTTCGAACAGCCGGTAGAGCGTCGGGAGCTGTACGCCGAGGCTCGTGGCGAGCTTGCGCATCGTCAGCGACTCCAGCCCGCCGGAGCCGACCAGGGCGAGCGCGGCGCGCGCCACGGTCTCCGCCCGTACCTTGCTCCGGGGCTGTGTCCCAGCGACTCTCGTTGACATGTTAACGATGATATCACTACATTGGATTTCGAGAGCGATAACGTTGTTAACACCAATTGGAGCGGTCATGACGAGTGTGGCTCCGGTGCGGGCGCGTACCGAAAAGGCCGATCTTCCGATGGTGGTGCGGCAGCTGCGCTGGGAGGCCGCCGGGGTGGTCTCGGTCGAGCTGTCCGCCGCCGACGGGCGCGAGCTGCCGCCGTGGCGTCCCGGCGCGCACCTCGAACTGGTGCTGCCCACCGGGATTTCCCGGCAGTACTCGCTGTGCGGGTGGCCGGAGGACAGGTCCTGCTATCGCATCGGCGTGCTGCGCGAGCGGAACAGCCGCGGCGGCTCGGAGTACGTGCACGCGTTCCTCCGCCCGGGACAGCCGGTGCGCGTGCGCGGTCCGCTGGACAATTTCGGCTTCCGTCCCGCCGGGGCCTATCTGTTCATCGCGGGCGGGATCGGGATCACGCCGATCCTCCCGATGGTGCGTGACGCCGAAAGCAGGGGAGTGCCGTGGCAGCTCGTGTACGGCGGCCGGGCCGCGGATTCGATGGCGTTCCTCGACGAACTGCGGCCGTACGGGGATCGGGTGCGGCTCTACCCCGCGGACCGCGGTGGCCGGATTCCGCTGGACGAGTGGCTCGAACAGCCGCCGCCCGGCACGGACGTCTACGTGTGCGGTCCGGAACGCCTGCTGACCGCGGTCGAGGAGGGCGCCGCACACTGGGGTCCCGGTGCCGTGCACGCGGAGCGGTTCAAGGCCCGTCCCAAACCCGCGCGGCCGAACACCGAGATCGAGGTGGTGTGCGCCCGGTCGGAGCGGACGGTGACCGTGCCCGCCGACCGGAGCGTCCTCGGGGTGCTCGAAGAGGAAGGGCTGCCGATCACCGGGTCCTGCCGCGAAGGCATCTGCGGCACCTGCGAAACCCGGGTACTGGACGGCGACCCCGACCACCGCGACGACATCCTCTCCGGCGACGACCGCGTCTCCGGCGACGTGATGTACCCGTGTGTGTCGCGGGCGCTCGGCCCGCGGCTGGTCCTCGACGTCTGACGACAATCCCGCAGTGACAAGGAGAATCCCATGAGCGTCGACATCGGCAGCGCCCGCGGCGCCGTTCCCGTCCACACGGCGGCCGACGACTACCGGCCCATCGACATGGCCAGGGTCCGGGAGATCATCGGTCACCCGACGCCGTTCATCGCTGAGAAGAAGGAACCCTGCATCGGCGAGTTCGCCGCCCGGTTCATCGCGCACAGCACGTTCTTCGTCCTGGCCAGCTCCGACGAGAACGGGAACCTCGACACCAGCCCGAAAGGTGATCCGCCGGGGGCGGTGCGGGTGCTGGACCCGTGGACGCTGGCCATTCCGGACCGGCCCGGCAACAAGTCCGCGGACACGTTCGAGAACCTGGCCCGCAACCCGGGTGTCGGCATGGTGTTCCTGGTGCCGGGCCTGCGGGAAACCTTGCGTGTCAACGGGGACGCGTTCGTCACCGACGACCCCGGGCTGCTGGAACGGCTCGGCGCCGACGGGAAACCCGCCGTGCTGGCGACGATCGTGCGCGTGCGCGAGGTGTTCGGCCAGTGCGGCAAAGCGGTGATCCGCGCGAAGCTGTGGGAGGGTGACGAGCGCGGGCTCGCCGACGCCGTGACGGTGGGCGGGAGCTTCAGCTCCCTGCACGTCGCGGAGAACGCCGGGAAGATGGACCGCGTCCTCGGCAAACAGGCTGGTGAGCTGGGCGGGCGCCTCGAACACGCCTACCGGACCGAGCTGTACTGAGCGGCTAGTCGGCCACAACGGGGAATTCGGCGCGGACGCCGAGCAGCCGCACCGGTTTGGTGAGCTCGAACATCGCCAGCACCGTCCGGGCCGCGCGGGCGATTTCGGCGGCGTCGGCGGTCGGCTCGGGCAGGGTGACGCTGTGCGTGTGCGTCAGGAACGGAGCGAAGCGCACCTTCACCGCGACCCGCGCGGCCGGTCTGCCCTCTTCGGACACGTCCTCGGCGACGCGCTGGGCCAGTGTGGCCACCTCGGCCGCCACGGCGCCGGGGTCGGTCAGGTTCTGCTGGAAGGTGGTTTCACGGCTGCGGGACTTGGCCACCCACGGAGTCGCGGTGACCTCGGCGTCGCCGATCCCGCCGGCGAGCAGCCGGTACCACGGGCCGAGCCGGGGGCCGAACCGCGCGGCGAGGTCGTCGGGGGAGGCCCCGGCGAGATCGAGCACCGTGTGCAGACCGGCCTCGGCGAGCTTCTTCGCGGTCTTGCGGCCGATGCCCCAAAGCGCGTCGGTCGGGCGGCCGGCCATCACGTCCCACCAGTTCTCCTGGGTAAGCCGGAAAATCCCCGCCGGTTTGCCGAATCCGGTGGCGAGTTTCGCACGCAGCTTGTTGTCCCCGATCCCGACCGAAGAGGACAGACCGGTCCGCTCGGCGACGGCGCGGCGGACGTCGGCCGCGAGCGTCTCGGGGTCGTCGGTGACCGCGCCGAGGAACGCCTCGTCCCAGCCGAGCACCTCCACCACCACCGGGAATTCGCGCAGCACGGCCATCACCCGCTCGGACACCTCCTCGTACGCGGGGGCGTCGGTGGGCAGGAAAACGGCGTCGGGGCAGCGTTTCGCCGCGGTCCGCAGGGGCATCCCGGACTGGATCCCGAACTCCCGCGCCTCGTACGACGCGGTCGCCACGACCGCTCGCTCGGTCACGTCGCCGGTGCCGCCGACGACCACCGGGCGGCCGCGCAGTTCGGGATGACGCGCGATCTCGACCGCGGCGATGAACTGGTCGAGGTCGAAGTGCAGGACCCAGTCGGTGGCGGACACGCGGTCCAGTGTGCGGGAGCGCCGGCCCCCGGCGCATCCGGAGCCCGGGTCAGCGGCGGCGGCGCGCGGCGTAGGCCCAGATCGCACCGCCCGCGGCCGGGACGGCGTACAGGACGAGCGGGACCGTGGAGGTCAGCACGCCCACGACCGGCAGTACGAGTGCCGCCGCGCCGAGCGCGATCGCCAGGGCCGTCAACCAGCGCGACGACGAGGGCTTCGCCGACCGCAGCATCTCGGCGAGCTCCGGATCGGTCGTCTCGAACCAGTGCTCGATCTTGTCCAGCTCGTGGCGGTCGTGACGGCTGAGCATCGCGTAGCCTCCTTCGGCGCCGGACCCGGCAGTCACCTGGGGAATACCCACCCGCGACGCGAAATAACCGTATAACGTCCTATTCACCCCGTTGGTCCACAATGGACACTTTCGGCTGTCCAGGGGCGGTTGCCCGGGGTCTGGGTCACTATCGCCTTGACGCCCGCCTCATCCTCCCGTAGAACTTAGATCGTCAACACGAACTAAGTTCGTCAATCCGGTTTCCCGGCCTCGCCCAGCTCCCTGAGCCGTGTTCGAGAGACCAGTTCGGGAGGTATGTGATGCGAGTTTCCGTCGTCGGAGCCGGTCTGGGCGGCCTGTGCCTGGCGCAAGGGCTGCGTGGCGCCGGGATCGAGGCCGACGTCTACGAGCGCGACCCGGCGATCACGGCGCGGTTCCAGGGCTACCGGCTCGTGCTGAACCCGGTGGGATTCGAGGCGCTGCGGAGCTGTCTGCCGCCGCGCTGGCACCCTCTGCTCGACGAGGTCGTCAGTGACGCCTACGTCGAGCGGCTGGCCCTGGACCCGCGGCTGAACAAGATCGGCGAGCTCGGCCCCGCCAGGAGCGGGATCGTGGTCGACCGCCACGTGCTCCGCTGCCTGCTGCTCACCGGTCTCACGGTCCACACCGGAGCCGCGCTGACCGGCTACGACGTACTGGACGACGGCAGGGTCGAGGCCCGGTTCGCGCACGGTGGCGCGGCCACCGCCGACCTGCTCGTCGGGGCGGACGGGGTCAACTCCGCGGTTCGCTCGGTGTTGTCGCCGCGGACCACGCCGTCCGACACCGGTGTCCGGTTCGTCATCGGCCGCACGCCGCTGTCCGAGCGCTTCGCCGGAGTTTCGCGGGCTTACGGCGGGAAGATCGCCGGGGACGGGGTGAGCCTGCTGCTCGGCGCGATGCGTTTCCGTACTCCGCCGAAGGAGGCGGCCGAGAAGCTGGCTCCCGAGGTGACCCTCCCCGACATCCGCGACTACGTGCGCTGGGCGATGATCCTGCCGCCGACCGGCTCGCTCAGTGGCATGACCCCGCAGGAAGCCGTGTTGTCCAGGATGGACGGCTGGCATCCGGAGCTGCGGACGTTGATCGAGGAGGCCGATCCGGACAACAGCACCCTGCTGTCCATCCGGGTGGTCGAGCCCGGCGAGCGCTGGGCGCCCGGCCCCGTCACGCTGCTCGGTGACGCCATCCACGCCACTTCCCCGACCGGCGGCAACGGCGCCAACACCGCCCTGCGTGACGCCGACCTGCTGCGTCGCTGCCTGGTCGAAGCCGCCGAGGGACGCCAGGATCTCCTTGGCGCGGTCGGCGACTACGAGCGGCAGATGTTCGAGTACGGCGCCGAGGCCGTGCGCCACAGTCTCGAGGCGATGCCCGCCTACGTCCCGAAACCGGCGTGACGGATGGCCGGTTGAGCGCTCGAATTCGTCCGGATGGGCGGTAACGCGGGCGGGAATCCGGGAAAACCCTTTCCGCACGGTAATTTGTGCGGGACTGGTGACCGGTTGTGATCAGGCGACATCCTCTGGAGGACCCTTGACCATTCCCACCGAACCTATCGGCAGCATCCCGCGGCCCGCCTACCTCGTGTCCGGGCTCGGTGACTTCGCCGCAGGCCGGATCGACGCGAACGCGCTGGCGGAACTGGAAGCCAAGGCACTGGCCGAAACGATCGGCCGTCTCGAGGAGACCGGTTCCCCGGTGCTCACCGACGGCGAGCAGGGTAAGCCGAGCTTCGCGACCTATCCGCTTGCGGGCTCGGACTCGCTGGCGCCGGACGGCGTCGTCATCCCGTTCGCCGACGGGCACACCCGCCAGCTGCCGAAGCTGACGGCCGGTCCCTTCCGGTACCAGACGTACGCGGACGAATACCTTGTGCGGGCGAAGAAACTGACCGACAAGCCGGTGAAGCAGGCGGTGATCGCGGCGTCGGCGATCGGGCTGATCTACCCGCAGGACGGGATCGACGGGTACAGCAACGAACAGTTCGTGGCCGATCTGGTGGACGAGGCGGCGGCCGACATCCGGCGCAGCCTCGACGCCGGCGCGGACAGCGTCCAGCTCGACTTCACCGAGGGACGTCTTTCGCTCAAACTGGACCCCTCGGGCGGGCTGCTGCAGTTGTTCGTCGACCTGAACAACCGGGTGCTCGAACGGTTCACCGAGCAGGAGCGGCAGCGGATCGGCGTGCACACCTGCCCCGGCGGGGACCAGGATTCGGCGCACAGCCTCGACGTCGACTACTCGGGTCTGCTGCCGACGTTGTTCCGGCTGAACGTCGGCCGGGTCTACGTCCAGCTCGCCAGCGAAAGCGACCCGGAGAAGGCGTTGCGGATCATCGCCGAGCACCTGCGGCCGGACCAACGGGTCTTCGTCGGCGTCATCGATCCGATCGACCCGCGGGTCGAGACGGCCGAGGAGGTCCGCGACCGGGTGCTCACCGCGGCGCGGCACATCCCGGTGGACCGGCTCGGCACCTGCGACGACTGTGGGTTCTCGCCGTTCGCCGATGACGTTTCGACGTCGCGGGACACGGCGTTCGCGAAGATCGCGGCCAGGGTCGAAGGCACCCGCCTGGCCGCCGAAACCCTGGGCGTCTGACCTGGCTCGCTCGTCGCGCTAGGTGCTCTGGGCGGCCACCCGGACGCCGAGCGCGACGAGCAGCGAGCCCATCACGGCGTCCAGCGCGCGCCGGACCTTGGCCCTGGTGAGGAACCGCCGCAGCAGGCCGACCACGACCGCGAGCGTCATGAACCACACCACGGTCGAGGCGAGGGCGAGGACGGCGAGTTCGAGGACCTGCGCCGTCGACGCCGACCGCGGGAGGAACTGGGGGACCAGCGCCAGGAAGTAGACCGCGACCTTCGGGTTGAGCAGGTTGGTGAGCAGGCCCTGGCGGAACCCCGCCCACGCGGTGAGCTGCTTCGGGCCGTCCTGGCGAAGCTCCTGGTACTCGCCGCGGCGGACGGCGAGCCATGCCTTGACGCCCAGGAAGATCAGGTAGGCCGCGCCGATCAGCTTCACCACGGTGAACGCCACCGCCGAGGCGGCCAGCACCGCGGCGACGCCGAACGCGATCGCCACCACCCAGGCGAAGACCCCGCACGCGATCCCGATTCCGGCGGCGATGCCCGCGCGGCGCCCGCCGACGAGCGAACTCCGCGTCACGACCACGAAATCCGGGCCGGGGAGCATGGCACCGAGCAGGACGACGAGCGCGAACGAGAACGCGGTGGCGGCGGAGACCATGTGCGGACCCTACTTGTCCGCCGCATCTTCGAGCAAAGCTGTAGGGTTCGATCATGAGTGCTGACAGCGCCGACACCGTCGCGGAGATCCGGACCCGGGTGCGGATTCCGCTGCGCTTCGACGGTTTCGAGGTCGAAGGCGAAGCCGTCACGTTCCGCGGTCTCGTCGACGGCGCGGAGCATCTGGCGTTCGCGTTCGGCACTCCTGGTGACAGCGTCCCCCTGGTGCGAATCCATTCCGAGTGCCTGACCGGCGACGTCTTCGGGTCGGCGCGGTGCGACTGCGGCCCGCAGCTGCGCGAAGCGGTCGCGCGGATCTCCGAGACCGGCGGCTATCTGCTCTACCTCCGGCAGGAGGGGCGGGGCATCGGCCTCTACAACAAGCTCGACGCGTACGCGCTGCAGGACCAGGGGCTCGACACCTACGCGGCGAACACCGCGCTCGGGCTGCCCGAGGACGCCCGCGACTACACCGCCGCCGCGCAGATGCTGCGCGCGCTCGGCGTCACGCGAGTGGATCTCCTGTCGAACAACCCCGACAAGGCCGAGCAGCTGCGGGCCGCCGGGATCGCGTTGCGCGAATGTGTGCCGACCGGGGTGTTCGCGACCGAGAGCAATGTCCGCTACCTGCGGGCGAAGGCGGAACAGACCGGCCACAGTCTTACGCTGCCCGGCCTGGCCAGCTGAATCACGACCGTCGTTTCGCCGCCGCGGCCGCGGGGCCGGTGGTCAGTTTCTCCAGCAGTCCGATGAGGACGGTCTGCTCCTGTTCGGTCAGCGACGAGGCCCAGGCCCGCTCGCGCGCGTTGTGGTCCTGGTACGCGCCGACGACGGCATCGTGCCCCGCGTCGGTGAGACTCAGCTGCACCGCGCGGCGGTCGTGCTCGGCCGGGGTCCGCGAGACCAGCCCGTCCCGCTCCAGCGTGTTGACCAGCGCGGACACCGCGGCCCGGCTCATCCCGGAGAGCCGGGCGACGTGCCGGGCCTCCAGCGGCCCGGCCAGCCACAGCACGAACAGCACCCGGAACCCCGCCCAGCTCCAGCCGCGCGGGCGGTGCACGGTCGACTCCCAGTCGTAGACGAGCGCGCTGGCCAGCCGGTGCAGCGTGAGCCCGAGACGCATCGCGGCAGGGTCGATCGCGGGCAGCTCACTGTGGGTCTTCTCGATCGCGTAGTCGACGAACGAGAGGTAGTCGAGCTCGGCCGGTTCCTCGCGCATTCGCACAGGCTAAGCCAAAGGGCTTCACACCGGCGGGGAGGCGGGCTAGCCTGACACCGAGAATGGTCAAACCTTTGACTAGTACGAGGGAGTGCTCGTCATGACCAAGAAGGCCTTCGCCTCCTCGGCGGACCTCGACGAGAAGCAGCAGACTCTCGAGGTGCTCGCCGACGGCGTGTACGCGCTCACGGCCGAGGGAGACCCCAATATCGGGGCGATCGAGGGCGAGGACTTCCTCGTCTGCTTCGAGGCGCTCGCGACGCCGGTCGCCGCGGCCGAGTGGCTCGCGAAACTGCGCGAGCACACCGACAAACCCGTGCGGTATCTGGTTCTTTCGCATTATCACGCGGTCCGGGTGCTCGGCGCGTCCGCGTTCGACGCCGAGGTGATCGTCGCGCACGAGAACACCCGCGCACTGGTCGCCGAGCGCGGCAAGGAGGACTGGGAGAGCGAGTTCGGCCGGATGCCGCGGCTGGCGAAGGGCGCGGATTCGGTGCCAGGGCTCACCTGGCCGACGCTGACGTTCTCCGACCGGCTCACCATCGACCTCGGCGGCGACCGGGGCGACCTGGTGCTCCAGTACTGCGGGCGCGGGCACACCGAGGGCGACATCGTCGCCTGGCTGCCCCGGCAGAAGATCCTCTACGCCGGGGACCTCGTCGAGGCCGAGGCCGCGCTGTACACCGGCGACGCCTTCCACCGCGACTGGTCTTCGTCCACTTTGGACACGGTGGCCGCGTTCGGCGCCGACGTGCTCATCGGCGGCAGGGGCGGGGTGAGCCGGGGCCGGGACGCGGTGGACGCGGCGATCGCGCAGACGCGGCACTTCCTGACCGTCATGATCCGTGAAGTCGGCGCGGTCCAGGAGCGCGGCGGGACGTTGAAGGAGGCCTTCGAACGCACCCACGCGGCGCTCGTGGACGGCTACGGGCACTGGCCGATTTTCGAGCACTGCCTGCCGTTCGACGTCTCGCGGCTGTGGGACGAGCTCTCCGGGATCGAGCGGCCCGTGGTGTGGACGGCCGAGCGGGACCGGGAGGTCTGGGACCAGTTGCAGGACTAGGACCGTGGACACCGTGACCGCGCGTGTGGCGGTGCTGGGCAACGGGCCGGTCGGGCAGACGACGGCGCTGCTGCTGGCCGGGTGGGGGATTCCGGTGGTGCTGCTGGACCGGCGGCCCGCTCGCGATCTCGTCGGTTCGAAGGCGATCTGCCAGCAGCGGGACGTCCTCGACATCTGGGCGGCGGTGGGCGCGGGCGAGGCCGTCGCGGCGGAGGGCGTCACCTGGACCACGGCACGGACGTTCTACCGCGATCGTGAGTTGTTCTCCTACCGGTTGCCCAGTCCCGACACGCGGCTCCCGCCGTTCGTCAACCTGTCCCAGTCCCGTACCGAGGAAATCCTCGACGAGCGGATCGCGGCGCAGCCGCTCATCGACGTGCGGTGGGGCCATCGGGTCGCCGCCATCGAGCAGTCGGCGGACGGCGTGGGGATCCGGTGCGAGACCACCGGCGGCCCGAGCCGGATCGAGGCGGGCTACGCCGTCGCGTGCGCCGGCGCCCGGGGCGACGACGTCCGGCGGATGCTCGGCGTCGGCTTCGGCGGGCAGTCCTTCGACGATCTGTTCCTGATCTGCGACATCCGCGCCGACCTCGAAGGCTGGGCGACCGAACGGCGGTTCTATTTCGACCCGCCGTGGAACCCGGGGCGGCAGGTGCTCATCCATCCGTGCCCAGGCGGGCACTTCCGCATCGACTGGCAGGTGCCCGGCGACTACGACCTCGCCGCCGAGGAAAGCGACGGCAGGCTCGACGCGCGGGTCCGCGCGATCATCGGCGACCGGCCCTACGAGATCGCCTGGAAATCGGTGTACCGCTTCCATTCCCGGGTCGCCGACCGGCTGCGCGCGGGCCGCGTCCTGCTGGCGGGGGACTGCGCGCACCTCATGGCGCCCTTCGGCGCGCGCGGGCTCAACTCCGGAGTCGCGGACGCGGAGAACGCGGCGTGGAAACTCGCCTACGTCCTGCGGGGCTGGGCGGGGCCGGGGCTGCTGGAGAGCTACCACGACGAACGGCACGCGGCGGCGCTGGAGAACCTCGCGGTCACCAGCGCGACGATGGACTTCCTCGTGCCGCGCACGCCGGAGCACCGGGCCCGCCGCCTCGACGTGCTGGACCGGGCCACGCGCGATCCGGCCCTGCACGCCGAGGTCGACTCCGGACGGCTCGCCGAACCGTTCTGGTACACCGGATCCCCGCTGACCACACCGGATCCGGCGCGGCCCTTCGTCGATCGTCCACCGCGCGGGACGCTTCCCGCCGCGGGCCCCGGCGTGCTCGTCCCGGACGTCGTGCTGCCCGGCGGCGAGCGGCTGCGTGCTCTGGCGAGGGCCGGGTTCCTGCTGCTCACGGCTCTCGGTGCGGACACCGCCGAGCTGCGTTCGGCGGTCGCGGCGAGCACCTCGTCGCCGGTCCGGATGTGCTCGCTCGACCCGGGGACGACGGCCGCGCTCGGCGCGCGTCCCGGCGAGACCTGGGTGGTCCGCCCGGACGCGCACGTCGCCGCCGTCGCCGTCACCCCCGGGGAACTCGCCGCCGCGCTCCGCCGCGCCCACGGCTATCCGTCCACTTCGGACACTCCATTCCGCTGAACGGCGGATGTATAACGGCCTATACCGCTGGTCGATGGGGCAGGAATCCCGTGCCGGGCTGACGCGACACCGGTGCGCAGGGCATGATCGGCGGGGAAAGCCGTGAGCGGGAGGCCAGATGAGCATTGTCGGCACCAGGGTGGTCCGCGTGGAGGACCAGAAGCTGATCACCACGGGTGGCGCGTACGTGGACGATCTGCGGGAGGAAGCGCTTTCCGGAGCCGTACACGCGGTGTTCGTGCGCAGTCCGATCGCGCACGCGCGGATCGAGGGGATCGACGTTTCGGCGGCGCTGGAAGCGCCGGGCGTGGTCGCGGTCCTCACGGCCGCGGATCTCGACCTCGCCCCGCACGACTCGGGGCCGGTGCAAGAGCCGTGGCTCGCGGCGGACGTCGTGCGGTACGTCGGTGAGCCGGTCGCGCTCGTGCTGACCGAGGAGCGGTACCAGCTGGCGGATGCCGCCGAGCTGGTGGACGTCGACTACGACCCGCTGGACGCGGTGGCGGGCATCGACGCGGCCTTGTCCGGCGAGACCGTGCTTTTCCCGGAATTCGAAGACAATGTCGTGCAGACCCACGGCGGTCCGTTCGACGACGCGACGTTCGCCGACTGCGAAGTCGTCGTCACCGAGTCCGTGCTCAACCAGCGGCTCGCGGCCGCGCCGCTGGAGGTCCGCGGCGCCTCGTGCGCGTGGGGCGAGGACGGCAGGCTGACGATGTGGCTGTCCACCCAGAACGCGCAGATCGGCCGGTCGCAGCTCGCCATGGGGCTCGGCGTCGGCGAGGAATCCGTCCGGGTGATCGCACCGGACGTCGGTGGTGGGTTCGGCGCGAAGATCGGTGCCGACCCCGAGGCGATCGTCCTCGCCTGGGCGGCGCGCCGGGCCGGACGGCCGGTGCGGTGGACCGAATCGCGCAGCGAGAACCTGACCGCGATGACGCACGGCCGCGCCCAGCGGAACACCGTCACCATCGGCGGCAGGCGCGACGGCACGGTGCTCGCGTACCGGATCGACGTCGTGCAGGACGCGGGTGCTTACCCGCGCGCGTTGTTCCTGCCGACGCTGACCGAGCTGATGGCGCCGGGCGTCTACCGGTTCCCGAAGGTGGAGGCGGCCAGCCGCGCGGTGGTCACCACGACGACTCCGATCGCGGCGTACCGCGGGGCGGGGCGCCCGGAGGCGACCGCGGCGGTCGAACGCGCGATGGACCTGTTCGCCGCGGAGATCGGGATGGATCCCGCCGAGGTGCGGCGGATCAACTTCATCCGGCCCGAAGAGTTCCCCTACACGACGGCGACCGGTGCGTCCTACGACACCGGGGAGTACGCCAAGGCGCTCGACGCGGTGCTCGAAGCCGCCGGGTACGCGGAACTCCGTGCCGAGCAGGAGCGGCGGCGGGCCGAGGGCGACGTCGTGGCGCTCGGGCTCGGGATCGCGACCTACGTCGAGATCACCGGCGGGGACGGCGGCGGGGAGAGCGGCCGCGTCGAGATCAACCGCGACGGTTCGGTGACCGCGTACACCGGGAGTTCCCCGCACGGTCAGGGATTGGCGACGTCCTTGGCGATGCTGCTGTCGGACCGGCTCGGGGTGCCGCTCGGGAAGATCACCGTGAAGCACGGTGACACCGACGAGGTGCCGAAGGCGGTCGGCACGTTCGGGTCGCGTTCGCTGCAGTTCGGCGGTTCGGCGATCCGGCAGGCCGCCGACGAGGTGATCGCGCACGCCAGGGAGATCGCGGCCGAGCTGCTGGAGGCCGGGGCGGACGACATCGAGCTCGACGCCGAGCGCGGGGTCTGGCAGGTGCGCGGCGCGCCGTCCAGCACGGTGCTCACCTGGGCGCGGCTGGCCGAGGCGGCGGGGGAGACGAAACTGACGGCCGACGTCTGGTTCGCCGACGGCAAGCCGACGTTCCCGTTCGGCGCGCACCTCGCGGTGGTCGAGGTGGACACCGAGACCGGGAAGGTCGTGCTGCGGCGGATCGTCGCGGCCGACGACGCGGGCCCGGTGGTCAACCCGCTGACCTTCCGGGGCCAGCGGCACGGCGGGCTCGGCCAGGGCGTCGCGCAGGCGTTGCTGGAGGTGATGAACTACGACTCCGACGGCAACCCCACCACGGCGACGCTGGCCGACTACTCGTTCATCACCGCGACCGAGCTGCCGGACTTCGAACTGGTGGACCTGGCGACCCCGACGACGCGGAACCTGTTGGGGGTCAAGGGAATCGGTGAGGCGGCGACCATCGGGTCGACGCCGGCGGTGCACAACGCCGTCGTGGACGCGCTGGCGCCGTACGGGGTGCGGCACCTGGACATGCCGGCGACCCCGATGCGGGTCTGGGCGGCACTGGACGAGGCTGGGAAGGCGGAGAAGAAGTGAAGGTCGGGATCGAGGTCAACGGCCGCGCGGTGACCGAGGAGGTGGAGGACCGCACGCTTCTCGTGCACTTCCTGCGGGACACCGCGGGCCTCACCGGCACCAACATCGGCTGCGACACGACGTCGTGCGGGGCGTGCACGGTCCTGCTCGACGGCGAGTCGGTGAAGTCGTGCACGGTGCTCGCCGCGCAGGCCGACGGGCACGCCGTCACCACGGTCGAAGGCCTGGCGGAGCCCGGCGGCGAGCTGCACCCGGTGCAGCGGGCGTTCCGCGAGCAGCACGGGCTGCAGTGCGGGTTCTGCACGCCGGGGATGATCATGGCGTCGGTGTCGCTGCTGGCGCACAATCCGAAGCCGACCCGGGACGAGGTCCGCGAGGGTCTCGAAGGCAATCTGTGCCGCTGCACCGGGTACCACAACATCGTCAGCGCCGTGATCGAGGCGTCCGGGCAGGAGGTGGACCGGTGATCCCCGCCGCGTTCGCCTACCACCGGGCGTCCACTGTGGACGAAGCGCTGGCGCTGCTGTCGGAGCACGGCGACGAGGCGAAGGTCCTCGCCGGCGGGCATTCCCTGCTGCCGCTGATGAAACTCCGGTTCGCCGCGCCCGAGGTCGTCGTCGACATCGCGCCGCTGGACGAGCTGCGGTACGTCCGGCTCGACGGCGACGACATCGCGATCGGGGCGCTGACGCGGTACCACGACCTGCAGCACGATCCGGTGCTGGCCGAGCACGCGCCGCTGCTGGCGCACGTGTCGGGTTCGGTCGGGGACCAGCAGGTCCGGCACCGCGGTACCCTCGGCGGCTCGCTCGCCCACGCCGACTCCGCGGCGGACCTGCCCGCGGCGGTGCTGGCCTGCGACGGCGTCCTCGTGGCACGGGGACCGTCGGGGGAGCGGCGGATCCCGGCCGCGGAGTTCTTCGTCGGCCCGTTCACCACGCCGCTGGAGCCCGACGAGCTGCTGACCGAGATCCGGGTGCCGCGGCAGACCGGGATCGGCTGGGGCTTCGAGAAGTTCACCCGGCGCGCGATCGACTGGGCGATCGTCGGGGTCGTGGTGGCGGGGAAGGCGGTCGCGCTGGTCAACATGGCCGGTACGCCGGTCCGCGCCCGCGCGACCGAGGAAGCGCTGGCGGCCGGTGCTTCGGCCGCCGACGCCGCCGCGCTCGCCGCCGAGGACACCTCGCCCCCGGACGAGGCACACGCCAGCGCCGAATACCGGCGTCATCTCGCGCGCGTCCTCACCGCGCGAGCCCTGCGCCAGGCCGGTATCGCCTGACGCGAGCTGAAGGGGACTTTCCTCTCGTAGGACGTGGGGGGGGGGGGGGTGTGGGTGGTGGGGGGGGTGTGGTGGGCGGCAGAGTAAGAAGATACAGGCAGCGGGAGGCCGAGCTGGGAGGGGCAGGGGCAGCG
>NZ_JBHYIK010000012.1:97194-162627 GCF_042739735.1 Amycolatopsis sp. NPDC059027
GCTGAAGGGGACTTTCGTCGCGTGCGATGCGAGGAAAGTCCCCTTCAGCATCTTCAGGCCGGGAGTGGCCGTACCGGGTCGGAGCCGTCCTCGGGAGCCGGGTAGGGCTCGGCGGAGTCGGAGAGCACGGCCACCATCGCGGCACGGGTGCCGACCCCGAGCTTGGTGAAGATGCGCCGCATATGTGCCGAAACGGTGTACAGGCTGATGTCGAGCACGGTCGCGATCGCCCGGTTGGTGTAGCCGAGCCCGACCATGCGCGCGATCTCGTGCTCGCGCGGGCTGAGCACGTCGTGGGCGGCGGGCGCGATCGGGACCAGCAGGCACCGGACACCCAGTTCCGCGCAGTCCAGCAGCGGACGGCGCCGCGCCGCGTCCGGATCGGCCAGCTCGGACACCCGGCGCACGAGCGCGCGGACCAGATGCTGGACCAGCTCGTCGTCGACGGGCTCCTCGTGTCTTTCCGCCGGCCGCGCCCTGGCGGCCGTGCGTGTTCGTGGTTCGGACGTGGTCGTGGCCTGAGCCGACATGTCCTGCCTCCCCCAGAGTCCCCCCGGTTCCCTACCGACCAGGAACCCGTAAATCGGCCATTCCGCATCGTCGATTCGTGTGACACCCGGGTGAACTAGCTTTGTCGTGCTGCGGGTGAACGTGTGACTACCCGATGTCCTGGCCGCCGTGTGCACTGTCGGTCAGCGCTCACCGACGCTTCGCGCCGGGGATCTCACGGATCTGGGCTTCTTCATCGGTCATGCAGTCAAGGAGGAACATCATGAGCCGTTACCCGGCCATTCAGGGCGAGCTGGAAGACGAGTTGTCCCGCGAGCTCGAGGACGAGTTCGAGAGCGAGGTCGGCGGGCTCGCCCACGAGCTGGAAGATGAGCTCGAGGACGAGGCGTACTTCGAGTACGAAGACGAAGACGAGTTCGAGGACGAGGTCGGCGGGCTCGCCCACGAGCTGGAGGACGAGCTCGAGGACGAGGCGTACTTCGAGTACGAAGACGAGGACGAGGCCGAAGCCGAATTCGAGACGCTCGTCCGGGAGCTGGAAACCGAATTCGAACTCGAAGGCGAGGATTTCTCGAACCCCGCCCGCCGCATCTACTCCGACGCGGAAATGATGGCGCAGCTCGCTTTTCAGGCGGAGAACGCGGAATCGGAGGAAGAGGCGGAAGCATTCCTCGGCGCGCTCGCCCCGCTGGCTTTCCAGGCCGCGAAATGGGCGGCGCCGCATATCGCGAAGTACGCGCCGAAGATCATTCGCGGGGCGGTCAACCTCGGCAAGAAACTGTGGAGCAGGCCCGCCACCCGCGCCGCCGTCCGCCAGGTGCCCAAGATCCTCGGGCGCACGGTCCGCACACTCGGCAAGCACTACGCGGCGGGCAGGCCGATCGACGCCCACACCGTGTCCCGCGCGCTGGTGGGCCACGCCGTGCACGCCGCCGATCACTCGCGGCACCAGCAGCGCCGGCACCGCGGCCGTCCGCAGCAGCGACGGCGCGGGCACCGTCCGGCACACGCGCGGCGGCACGGTCACCGCAGGCAGCCGGTGCGGGCCAGGGCACGCGGGGGCAGCCGGCAGCGGCGCGGCCGGGGCCGTGCGCGCCGCCGTTAGCCCGCGTTCCGCCGCGTCCGGTGACCTCGTCGCGCTCACCGGGTCCCGGCGGGCGCGGCGCACGCTCACCACACCGGCCGCCGACGAGGAGCTGCGCACCTGGGTGCTGACCCAGGCGACCAACGTCGAACGGCATCTGGCGGCCCTGCGGCCGTTCCGGTGGTCCGAGTTCGGCGATCCGGCCACCGGCCCGAGCCGGGCCCATCTGGCCGCGGTCAACGCGATGATGTCGACCCTGCGCGCGCCGCTGTACACGGCGACGAGAGCGGCTCGCCGGGCGGCGGAAAGCGCGGCGGGGAATCCCACCGCCGCGCAGCTGGAGGGGCTGCTGTACACGAAGTCGCGCGCGCATCGCTGGGTGCGGACCACCGAGCGGGTGTGGGACTTCTACCTGGACCTGTTCAACCAGCGGCAGGGCGCGTTCGCCCCGTGGCTGGTCGCCTGCGACAGGGTCGCGCTCGACTGCTACCAGTACGCGTACCTCGGGATCGGCAGCTGGCGGTCGATCCCGTCGCCGCCGCCGTTCTGCTACCTCAAGACCGGTTCGGGGCCCGCCACCACCCGCCGCGGGATCCCGGTGCGCCGGCTGGCGAACCGGCTCAACCCGTTCCCGCTGATCCAGCTGCCGTATCACCGGCTGGTGAATCCGTGGACGCTGGGCGCGGTCCTGCACGAGGTCAGCCACAACCTGCAGAACGATCTCGGCCTGGCCAGGGCGATCCCGTTGCAGGTGGCCGCGCGCCTGACCGAGGCGGGGATCCCGCGTCCGCTGGTGTCGGTCTGGGTCCGCTGGAACCGGGAGACGTTCGCGGATCTGTCCGGGCTGCTGCTCGGCGGCCCGGAGATCGTCGGCTCGCTGTTCGACGTGATCGGGCGGACCGGGCCGGAGTCGCTCGGGTTCTCCCCGCGCGCGGTGCACCCGATCCCGTACCTGCGCGGGAAGCTGTCCGTCGAACTGTTGCGGCGCATGGGTTTTCCGCAGCGTGCCGAGGGATACGCGCGGCTGTGGCACCGGCTGTATCCCCGCCCGAAGCTCATCGACGCGCCGGCGGGGCTGCTGGCCACGGCGGGACGCGCCATCCCGGCCGTGGTCGACGCGATGTGCTTCACGTCGTTCCCTTCGCTCGGGCACCGGGCGCTCGCCGAAGTCCTGCGCTTCGAACCGAAGGAGCAGGCGATGATCGAGGAGTCGGCGCAGCGGCTGGCCGAGGGTGTCTCGCCGGGGGTGGTGCCGGAGCGGTTCCTGATCGGCGCGGTCCGGTTCGCGCTCGCACACCGGCTGGCACCGCCGAAGCGGCTGGTCGGCTACTTCATGGAGGAGCTGGGGAGGGAGTCGCGATGACGCTGGCCGACGCATTCGCCTTGCTGGGCAAGGAGATCCGGCGGCTGGCCGAGGCATGGCGCGAACTGGGCGTCAGCGTCGTGACGGATCGCCCGTCCGGGGTGGGCCTCGCGCTGGCCGATCACCTCGCCGAGGTGGTCACCGACGGCTCCGCGGAGCTGGTGCCCGCCGTGCACGCGATCGAGGGGCCGCCGGGTGCCGCGCCGCTGCACGCCGCGGCGGCGGCGCTGCTGCGGACGCGGCGGCGGCTCGACGACGAATTCAGCGCGTACACCCCGGTGAGCGAGCTGATGCGCGCGGTGCGCGGGCGCGGGGCGGACTGGCGCGGCTGGGCACAGAGCGTCCGGCGCGGCGTGGACCGCTGCGCGGAACCGCTGGCGGACGCGGAAACGGCGATGCTGCGTTGCTGGCGGGAAGTAGGAGAAGTGGCCGAACTCGACAAGTGTGGGGCATCCGATGACGATCAACGATGACCGCGGTGCGACGCTGCCGCGACCGCAGGACATTGACAGCGCGTATCCGATTCCGCCCGGCCAGCTGACCGTCGCGCCGGTCAACCCTGGCAAGCTCGCCGAACAGGCGATCGGTGACGTACTGGGCTGGAAATGGCGGGAGGGCGACACGAAGGGGTTCGTGGCCGCGCTGACCGGGAGCTTCAAGCTGACCGAGGTCCGCGGCCACACCGAGGCGGCGTGGACGCCGCGGGGCTACGCGATCCAGGCCGATCTGGGCGCGGTGACCGGTGGCCAGGCCTCGATGGCGGCGCGGGCGAGGAGCGCGGTGAAGGACTCGGTCGCCCTGCTCGACTCGCTCCGTCCACTTCGGACGAACGCGGACCCGGAGAACGCGGAGGGCTTCCGGTCGCTGGTCCGCCACGACCTCGAACAGATCCGGCAGGAACTGGAGAGCCCGCTCATCCGGGTGCCGAGGGTGGATCAGTTCTTCCTGCTGCTGCTGGGAAACGCGGCCGCGCTGACGGTTCCGCCCGGTACCGACCCCGATCGCGTCGGCGGCCACCTCGGCCAGTTGCGCGACGCCTTCGGGCTGGTGGGCGGCCAGGTGAACACCATCGAGGAGGAGCGGATCCAGACCTCCTTCATCACACTGACGGACTGGGTGGTCTCGTTGTTCCGAGGCTGGCGTGACGCGCGTGACCGGATCGACCCGTTCAACCAGCCGCCGGGCGGATCGCCGTTCTTCGGCCCCGCCGTCGTGGCGCTCTCGCAACTGCTCGCGGCCACCGCGCAGCAGGTCGACGAGGTCGTCGACATGCTCCGGCTGGTCTACATCCAGCAGGCCGACCTCGAGGTGCTGCGCGTGCCCGATCCCGACGGCGGTTCGATGTCGCTGGGCGGCCTGCTGCGGTGGGTCCGCGACTTCGCCACCTTCGAGGGTGGCCAGCTGATCGAGTCCGCGGGCAAGGAGGGCGTCAGCACGGCGTTCCTCCAGGTCGCGGTGCGGCTCCAGCGGATCGTCGCGTTCCTGCCGAGGCAGAGCCCGAACGGTGACAACCGCGACGTCCCCGGCAACTACCGCGCGACCCTGCCCCCTGGCTTCTTCAGCTCGCGGGTGCAGCGGGCCATCGACGAACTCGACGACCACCTCCAGGAGATCGTCCGGATCGCCCAGCCGATCCGCGGTCCGGAAGGGACCGATTCCGGCGGCCCGGACGACCCCGGCCCCGGTGGCCCGGACGGCCGTGGCGGCCCGACACCGCCGCCCGCGCCCCCGCAACGGAAGCAGACCGGGCAGTAGCCGGCCCCGGCAACTTGGAGGAACGTGATGGGCACCGAGAAGGAATACCGGGAACTGTTCGACCGGGTGGCCGCGCTGCGCGGCCAGGTCGCCGGCAAACTGTCGAACGAGCTGGGCAGCGACCCGAAACTGGGCGACGCGATCCTGAAGCAACTGGACGACATGCTCAGTGCCGTCGAGCTCGCGGAACGCGCGAAGCCGGGCCCGCCGGACGGCGGTCTCGCCCAGCTCGTCGGCCTCGGCGACAAGGCGGCGGGCGATCTGGGCCAGACCAGCATGCCGCCCGGGGTCGAACCCTACGACGAGACGGTCGCGTCGGAACGGATCATCGCCGTCGGCGATCTATACTACCTGTGGCAGCACGAGGCGAGCGGTGTGTTCCGGGTCGTGCAGAAGCTGCAGGAGCTGTTCCAGCGCGGCGCGATCCGGCTTTCGGACGGGCCGGGCGCGTTCGGCCTGTACCGCTTCGACCGCCGGGATGTCTTGCGCTACACGAAGAAGGACCGGCTCAGCGCGTACCGGCGCGTACTCGGCTACGGCAGGGGCCTCGGCTCGGCGAACGCCAGGCCGAACACCGATTTCCACCAGCTGTTCACCCAGTTCTCCAACCAGGTCGCGTTGTTCTGGCGGGACAAGCGGGTTTCGGACGTGATCAGGGAACGGGCGAACGATCCGAGCTTCGGCAGTATCGCGGTGGTCCGCCGCAGCGGGCTCGACCTGCGCAACAACCTGAAGTTCACCTCCTACGGCCATCTCAACGTGCTGCGCGTGGAGGTCATGCAGCTGCTGGCGGAGGCGTTCGCGATCCTCGGCGCGGAGGACGTGCTCGACCTGTTCGGCGCCACCAGCGCGTGGGACACCGTCGACGAGGTCCTGATCCGCTACTTCGACGAGCGGCTGATCTCCTCGCCGCGGCAGCGGATGGCGGTCACCGGGAGGCAGGTGCTGCGCTGGCTCGCGGCGCCGCACATCCTGGAGACGACGCGTTCGGAGTTCGAGGCGCTGCTGCTGGAGATCGCCGAACCCGCCGAGGAGTGGCTGGTTTCCGCGCAGTCGCTGCGGGTGGCCGACCGGACGTCGTCGCGGCAGATCCTGCCCTTCGACCGGCAACAGCCCGCCGGGGTGGCGACGCCCGCACCGCGGCGAGGCGAGCGGCCGGGGCGGGCGCGTGCCGCCGCGGGGAACGACCGGCGCAACGGCCAGCGGAACGGGGCGGTCGTGCCGCTGGCCGGGCGGTAGGGGACCGGCGGGCGGTGATCGCCACGTCCGATTACCGCCAGCCGGACGTCCGCACCGGACAGCAGACTGGCCGGTGTGAACGTGAATTCTCCAGTACACACCCCGATCGAACCCGGCATCCTCTACTTCGGCACGCCGGTCGTGCTGATCTCGACCCGCAACGAGGACGGCACCGCGAACCTGGCCCCGATGTCCTCGGTGTTCTGGCTCGGCTGGCGTGCCATGCTCGGCCTCGGTGCCCGCTCGAAGACGACACAGAACATGCTGCGCACCGGCGAATGCGTGCTGAACCTGCCCTCGGACGCGCTCGCGGACGCGGTCGACCGGCTCGCGCTGACCACCGGATCCGACCCGGTGCCGCCGAACAAGCGGAAGCGGGGTTACCGGTACGAGCCGGACAAGTTCGGCCGCGCGGGGCTGACGCCGATCCCGGCGGAGACCGTCGAGGCGCCGCGCGTCGCGGAATGCCCGGTGGTGATGGAGGCTCTCGTCGAAGGGGTGCACCCGATCGCGGAGGACGACGAGGCGCAGCGCGGCGGGATCGTCGCCATCGAGGTCCGCGTCCAGCGGGTCGGCGCGCACGACGACGTCCGCATGGCGGGCACGGACAACCGGATCGACCCGGACGCCTGGCGCCCCCTCATCATGAGCTTCCAGGAGCTGTACGGGCTCGGCCCCAAACTGCGGCCGTCGACGCTCGCGAGCATCCCCGAACGGCTGTACCGGAGCCCGGACATCGAACGCGCCCGCGAGGTGGGCGCCCGGGTGTCCTGACCTGAGTGTCCTTTGTGGACCTTTTCAGTTCGACGGCGTCGGCGCGGTGAAGGCTGGGGCGGCGGCCGCGATCCCGGCCGTCAGGGCGGCGCGGGCGGTGGCGTCGGCCGTCCCGGCGGGCTGTTCGGTCAGGAGGGCGACGACGTAGCGGCCGTCGACGACGCCGGTCGTGTTGAGCACGAGCGAGGAGTCCAGGATCATCCAGCCCTGCTTGACCAGCCAGCTCGACCCGGGCAGCCCGTCCGGGATCCCGAAATACTGCTGGTACCCGTCGTCGGCGGTCGGACGGGCGCCGGCCAGCGCGGTGAGGACCGGCTGGGCGACGTCGTGCGGGACGGTGTCCTCGAGGTAGTCGTAGACGCGGGCGACGTCGTCGGGGCTGGTGCGGGCCATGCCCCACTGGCCGGGATCGTCGGCGGGGGTGGTGGCGGTGAGCCCGATCAGCTCCGCCATCCGCGTCACGATGTCGCCCCCGCCGTCCTCTTCCCACAGCTGTGAAGCGATGGCGTCGTTGCTCCCGGCGAGCATGTCGGTCAGATCCGCGACGGTGGCGGCGTCCGGGACGTGCCAGCCGCCGCTGTGCGCGACGTCGAGGGCGATGAGCAGCTTCACCACGGAAGCCGTGTAGTACGGCTGGTCGGCACCCGAGGCGGCGAGGGTCCGCCCGGTGTCGCGGTCGCGGATCACGAAGCCGACCTCGGTGCCGGGTGACGCGGCCTTCACCGCGTTGGTGACCGCGGTCGCGATCTCGTCCGGGCTGGGCGGGGGAGCCGTCGAGGTGGTGGCCTGCGTGCTCGAAGGCGCTGACGTGCTGGGCGGGGCCGAGGACTTCGACGCGACGGGCGACGGCCGAGGCGGTGGCGGATCGGCGACAGGGTGCGCGCCCGCGGTGACGAACAAGCCCGAGGTGAGGACCAGCCCCGAGATTCCCGCCCCGGCCAGTGTCCAGCGGATGCGTCTGCTCATGCCCCGTCCAACGCCGGGAGCGGACCCGCCGTCGCCCGAAACGACCTGTAGGTTCCCTGTGTCTTGCTGTGGTTTCGCTGTGGGTACCCCGGTGCGGGGTCTACAAAGGACCGGGCGGCCGCCGCTTCGGGTCGACAGCGGGCGGATGGGGGTCGAAACTGGTCCGATGACCGCTGCTGGCCAGATCATCGGTGACCGCGTCCGCCTCCGGCCCGCCGGCGCCGCGGACGCTGTCCGGTTCGAGGAGATCCTGTCGCATCCGGAGGTGGCCCGGTGGTGGGCGGACGCCGAGGAGCCGGTCGCCGAGCAGGTGAAGTACCTGGTCGACCCGGAGGAGGACACGAGCACGTTCGCGATCGAGTTCGAGGGTGCCACGGTCGGGGTCGTGCTCGCGTTCGAGAAGACAGATCCGCAGTACCGGCACGCCGGGATCGACATCGCCCTGCATCCGGACTGGCAGCACCGCGGCCTCGGTGCCGACGCGATCCGTACGCTCGCGCTCCACCTGTTCACCGAGCGTGGCCACCACCGGCTGGTGATCGACCCCGCCGCGGAGAACGAGCAGGCTATCCGGCTGTACAAGTCGCTGGGTTTCCGCCCGGTCGGCACGATGCGCCGCTACGAGCGGGGCAGCGACGGCACCTGGCACGACGGGCTGCTGATGGACCTCCTGGCCGACGACCTCGCCGGGCCCGAGCCCGACGATCGTCGGTAGCCGCCGCGCCACTCACCCGAACGGGTCGACCGGGGCGATCCGCCGTGTCATCATGTCGCACGGCCGACGAGGTGGTCGGCGGGATCCTGGGGGTGCCACGGTGGTGCAACTGAAGACGGAACCGGCGCAGCTGCGGCGGGTGGCGGTGGCGAGCGCCATCGGCACGACCATCGAGTGGTACGACTACTTCATCTACAGCACGGCGGCCGCGCTCGTGTTCGGGCGCCAGTTCTTCACCACGCTCTCGCCCGCGTCCGGCACCCTCGCCGCGTTCGCGACCCTCGGCGTCGGGTTCCTCGCGCGCCCGGTCGGCGGCATCGTGTGGGGGCATTTCGGGGACCGGATCGGCCGCAAGGCGATGCTGGTGTTGTCGCTGGTGCTGATGGGGGTCGCGACCGTCGGGGTCGGCGTGCTCCCGACCTACGGCACGATCGGCGTGGCGGCCCCGATCCTGCTGCTGGCGCTGCGGCTGCTGCAGGGACTGTCCGCCGGCGGCGAGTGGGGCGGCGCCGCGCTGATGGCCGTGGAGCACGCGCCGGAGGGACGTCGCGGGCGGTACGGCTCGTTCTCGCAGATCGGTGTCCCGGCCGGGCTCATCCTGGCGCAGCTGGTGTTCTTCGTGCTCGACGCGGCACTGACCAAGGCCCAGTTCGAGAGCTGGGGCTGGCGGCTGCCGTTCCTGTTCAGCATCGTGCTGGTCGCGGTCGGCCTGGTGATCCGGCTGCGGATCGAGGAGTCACCCGTGTTCGCCGCGCTGCGGGACGATCGGGCGCGCAGCACCAAGCCGATGCTCGACGTGCTGCGCGAGCGGCCGAAGGAACTGCTGATCGCGTCCGGGAGCTTCATCGCCAACACCGCGATCGGGTACGTGTTCCTCGCCTACCTGCTTTCGTACGGCACCTCGGTGCTGAAGGTCAGCCGCACCGCGATGCTCGTGGTGGTGATCGTCGGCAGCGTGACGTGGCTGGTGAGCATCGTGGGCTCGGCGATCTGGTCCGACCGCGTCGGGCGGCGGCCGGTGTACCTGCTGGGGTCGGTTCTGCTCGTGGTGTGGTCGATCCCGTTCTTCTGGCTCGTGGACACGCGTGCCGCGTGGCTGCTCGGTGTCGCCGTCGTGGTGCTGAACATCGGCCTCGGCCTGACGTACGGGCCGCAGGCGGCGTTGTACGCGGAGTTGTTCGAGCCGCGCTACCGCTACAGCGGCGCGTCGTTCTCGTACGCGGTGGGAGCGGTGCTCGGCGGCGGGTTCGCACCGCTGATCGCGACGGCGTTGCAGGACGCGACCAAGACTTCGCTGTCGGTGTCGCTGTACATGGTCGCGGTGGGCCTGATCAGCCTGGCGGCCGTGCTCGCGTTGCCGCGCCGGACGGCTAAAGCCGGTTGAGGTCGACGGCGGCCGCCATCGCCTGGTAGCCCGCGTCGCCGGGGTGCAGGTGATCACCGGAGTCGTAGGCGGGCAGCATCCGCAGCGGATCGGCGGGATCGCGCACCGCGGCGTCGAAGTCGACGACGCCGTCGAACACCCCGCCGGTGCGGATGAAGGCGTTGACCGCCTGCCGTGTCCGCTCCAGGTTCTCGTTGTAGACACGCCAGCCCTTGAATGGGGTCAGGGTGGCGCCAAGGACGCGGATGCCGTGCGCCTTGGCCTGCGCGACGAGCTGGCGGTAGACGGAGATGATCCGCGCCGGGTCGGTCTGGTGCGGGTCCTGCTGGATGTCGTTGATACCTTCGAGCACGATCAGCGTCCGGACGCCGCCGAAGCCCAGCACGTCGTGGCCGAAGCGGGCCAGCGCGTTGCGGCCCGCCCCGGAACCGGGGACGTCGAGTAGCAGGCGGTTCGCGCTGATGCCCGCGTTCAGCACGCCGAGCGGCCGGTGCGCCGCGCGCAGCCGGTCGCTGAGGTAGTCCGGCCAGCGGTGGTTCGCCCCGGCCCGCGAGCCCGCGCCGTCGGTGATCGAGTCGCCGAGTGCCACGACCGCGCCCTGGCCGCCGTTCTGCACCTCAACGCCGGTGACGTAGTGCCACACCGCGGTCCGCTCGGTGAACGACGCGCCGGACTCCTCGGTGGTGAAGTCGCCGGCGCGGGTGAAGAACGACGTCTGCTGGGCGAGCGGGTGGAAGGTCACCGGGCCGGACTTGCCCGGCACGAAGGTGGTGACGAGCAGGTCGGCGTCGGCCGGGATCCGCAGCGGGGCCGCGTCGCTGAGCACGTCGGCACCGGCGGGCACCACCACCGTGGAGGATCCGCCGAAGGTCAGCGTCCGCACCGTTCCCGGTGTCGCACGTGGACTGTCCGAAGTGGACGCAAGTGCGACGGTCACGTGACCGAACGTCAGCGGTGCCGCGCCGAAGAGATTGGACAGCCGGACCCGCACCCCGGTCCCGCCGACGCTGCTGTGGACCACGTTGCGGATGGAGTAGTCCGGGTAGCCGTCCGGGGTGTTCGGCACGCCCGCCGCGGGGGCCGCGGACCAGGTGCCGACCCACCCACCCGGTGTCGGTTCCTGGTGCGCGCTGCTCGCCGTGGTGAGGGTGCCGAAGGTGAGCACAACCGCCGCGGTCAACCCCAGTAGCCGTCGCATACCGAAACAGTGCGCCGGAGCCTCGGAAGCGGGCGACCGCTGATCAGGTGACGGCGTCCCGCTGGACGGGAGGGGGCGGGCCCGCCCGGGCTGAGGTCGTCCGGACGGGCCCGCCGGACCGGCCGGTTGCCGCGACCGCGCCGGTCCTGGGGTGGCCCGGACCGGCGCGGGCCTGGAGGCTGGCCCGGCGGTCTCCGCGAAGCGACCCCGGAGGGCTGCGGGAGGCCCTCACCTCCAAGCACGGCCGCCGGGCCCCGGCGGTTCAGCACGGTCTTCATCGGGCGCCCAGCAGCGAACGCAGCGTGTAGAGCACGAGGACGTCCTCACCGGGTTCGAGGGTCTGTGGATTGAGGGCGATCGCGTCGCCGACCACGTTCACCGCGATCCGCGGATCGTTCTCCCACAACGCCTTCACCAGTGTCTCCGTCGTCCAGCCGGTGGCCGCCGAGACGTGGACGAGTGCGCGGCCGTGCGGCTGTCCCGCCTCACTCGGGTACCCGCGTTCGACCCGGACACCAGGCAGGCCGCCGAGGCCTTCCACCCAGCGCGTCACGGATTTCTCGTACTCGGCCAGCAGCGCGGGCTCGTCCTGCTGTAGCGACCACTCGACCGCGGCCAGCAGCCCGAGCATTTCCTCCTTCCCGACCTTCATGCCCCGGCCGACACCGTGCCGCGGCGACGCGTGCGCCCGGCAGCCCTCGATCACCGCGGTGCTCCCGAGCACCAGCCCGCTGGACTGCGGACCGCGCAAACCCTTGCCACCGCTGACAAGTACGGCGTCGGCACCGAGCCCGGCCGTGAAGTCCCAGAGCGACGAAATCGGCGGGATCTGCGCGGCGGCGTCGACGAGTACGGCCACCCCGCGGGCCTTGGCCAGTGCGACCACTTCGGACAGTGGTGGCGCGCCTTCGGCGTAGTGCGCGCCGGCGAACCAGAGCACACATGCCGTGTCGGCACCGATCGCCGCCTCCATCGAGGCGAGGTCGGCGCCGAACTCGACGATCTCGGCACCGAGCAGCCGCGCGTTGTAGTCGTACGGGTTGCGATGCCCCCGGAACATCGCAACCCGGGTCCTGGTCATCCCGGTCATCGCCGGGAATACCTCCACAGTGGACGGTTCCGGGCCGGTGACGCAGGCCGCCACCGAGAGTGTGATCCCGGCGGCCGCGCCGGAAGTCACGTACCCGGCGGTGTTCCCGGTCAGCTCGGCCAGCCGGGCACCGACCCGGCGCTGCAGCTCCGGCACGTCGACGAACTCGCACGAGGCCTCCGCCATGGCGACCACCGCCGGGGGAGCGAGCCGCGACCCGCCGAGCCGGGTCAGCGTGGCCGCCGCGTTGATCACCGGGCGCAGCCCCAGCTGCCGGTACCGTTCGGCTCTCACGCTGTGAACCTCGCCATCGGCTCGACGCCGAGCCAGCCCGCCAGCCACGCGTCGAGGGCACGCATGTCGATGGCGTCCTCGTCGGTCCGGCGGTAGGTGTCCATCCGGCCGCCGAACGCGCTGAGCAGTTCGTCGGTCCAGTGCCGAGGGGGGCCGCCGGGCAGCGTGATCAACGTCCGCGCGGTGACCGAGAGCGCGTGCCGCGCGGGTTCGAAATACGAGAGCGTGTCGACGATCCGCTCCTCGTCGCCGGGATGCCGCCGGAGATGGTCGTTGAGTTCTTCGAGCGGATACTCGCTGGTGGAATGGCGTAGCCGCAGCGCGTTGTGCAGCAGCGGCCCGGTGACCTCGACCGCGGTGAAACCGCGACGGCGGGCCGCGGTCAGCAGGGCGAGATCGTCGCCGACCAGACCGGCCCGGCCCGGGTCGAGTTCCGGGCGTCCCCACAGGAATTCGGCACCGCGGAGGCAGTCCGCGACGATGTCCCGGTAGACGTACGTCGCGGGATCGGTGATACCGCGGGTGAACAGGCCGGGGTAGGCCGCGGCGAACGGCTCGTCGGCTCGCCGTTGTCCCCGGTGCATGAGCGTGAACACGACGTACCGCAGCCGCTCGTGGTAATGCGGCGCGTTGTTCACGCTGCCGTGCCGGGGAAGCTCCAGCAGCCCGGGGAACGGGCCGGGGCCGGTCGGCACGCTGAGGTAGCCGAAGATGCGATAGCCACCCAGACTGTTCAACCGCACTTCGTAGCCGGAAAAGTCCTTTGTGGACCGTGACGGCATCGGGGTCAGGACCGCGTGTGCGGGCTCGTCGGCGAGTTCCGCGTCGAGGGCCGCCCAGTACTCGTCGAAGTTCACGCTATCGCTCCGCTCGGCTCGAGGAATCCGTCCAGGAACTTTTCGACCTCGGGCACGACCCACCGCAGCCCGGCGTGGTGCGCGCACCGCTCATAGGTGAGCAGCGTCTTCGGCTCCGGCAGCAGACGGAACACCGAGAACCCGGTTTCGGGCGGGCACACGTCGTCCTCCATGCCCAGATAGACCAGGATCGGCGCGCGGACGGCGCCGGCGAAGTTGAGACCGTCGTAATAGGACACCGTCTCGGTGATCAGCGCTTCGTCGTCGGGACGCACCCGCAGGTACTCGGTGATCTCCTCGTACGGGTAGGAATGCGTCAGCCGGGTCGCGGCCATGATCCCGCACAGGTACGGCGCCCCGGCCGCGACGCAGCGCACCAGGCCGGGCCGCAGCGCGGCGGAGATGATGCCGAGCCCGCCGCCCTGGCTCGACCCCCACACCCCGATCCGGCCGCCGTCCACGTCCGGCAGGTCCGCCACGACATCGAGCGCGCGGACGACGTCGACGTAGAACCCGCGGTAGGTGTAGGAGAACCGGTCGGTGATGTTGTCGACGAGCAGCCCGGGGAAGCCGGGGTTCACCACCGCGTTGGCCCGCAGCTTCCCGCGCGGGGCCAGATCGATGGCGACGTAGCCGCGTGCCGCCCACGACTTCATGATCGCGGGTTCGGAGATGTAGCCCGGAATGTGCAGCACCACCGGATAACCGCCGGGCGGCGCCGGTTCGGCGGGCGCGGCGTACCACGACGTGACCCGGACGCCGCCGAAACTGGTGTAGCTCAGCTCGCCGACCGTGACCCGCTCGGTCGACAGGTCGGGGCGGTGGATCAGCTCGGGAGCCGGGTCGACGGCTTCGGCCTGACGCAGCGTTTCGGCCCAGAACTCGTCGAAGTCGCCGGGTTTCCCGATGGTGATCGCGGCGGTCTCCGGCTTTCTGGGCGAAGGTGCCCCGGTCATCAGTTCACCTTTCCGTGTGGGCGGGTGCGAACAGCGCGGCGCCGCTCTCGGCGTCGAACAGGTAGAGCCGGTCCGGCCGGAACACGACCGACACCGGATCGTCATGGGAGGTGCGGAAGGGCGCCGGAACGCGGGCCTTGACCAGCGCGCCGATATCGACGGTGACGAGCACGTCGGCACCGAGTGGTTCGGCGACGAAGACCTTTCCCCGGCGGCCCTCGCCGTCCGGGCCGTTGAGCCGGAGGTCCTCGGGACGGACGCCGAGCACGACGTCGCGATCGGGGACGTCTCCGGCCCCGGCCGGGAGTTCCTGCTCCCAGGCCGGGCCGCGGAACAGCCGGCGCCCGCCGTCTTCGACGATCCGGCCACGCAGGAAGTTCATCGCCGGGCTGCCCATGAAGGAGGCCACGAACATGTTCGCGGGGCGGCGGTAGATCTCCTCGGGCGGGGCGCACTGCTGTAGTTCGCCCTCGTTGAGCACCGCGATCCGGTCCGACATCGTCATCGCTTCGACCTGGTCGTGGGTGACGTAGATGAACGTCCTGGCGAGGTCGGCGTGCAGCCGCTTCAGCTCCGCCCGCATGTCGACGCGCAGCTGAGCGTCCAGATTGGACAGTGGCTCGTCCAGCAGGTAGGCGCCGGCGTCGCGGATGATGGCCCGGCCGAGCGCCACCCGCTGACGCTGGCCGCCGGAGAGTTCCTTCGGTTTGCGGTCGAGCAGCTTCCCGATGTCCAGCGAGCGAGCGGTTTCCGTGACGCGGCGGGCGATCTCGTCCTTGGGCACCCGCATCATCCGCAAGGCGAACCCGATGTTCTGCGCGACGGTCTTGTGCGGATAGAGCGCGTAGCTCTGGAACACCATGGCGACGTCGCGCTTGTTGGCGGGCAGGTGGCCGACCGGCTCGTCGTCGAAGAACACCTGGCCCGAGCTGGCCCTTTCCAGTCCGCAGATCATCCGTAGTGTCGTCGACTTCCCGCAGCCGGACGGGCCGACGAGCGTCAGGAACTCGCGGTCGGCCACGGCCAGGTCGAGCCCGGCCACCGCGACGGCGTCGCCGTAGGCCTTGCGCAGGCCCGTCAACCTCACGTGCGCCATGACGTCACCCCTTCACCGAACCGGCCGCCATGCCCTGTACGAGCAGCCGCTGGAAGATCAGGACCAGGATCAGCGGCGGGAGGACGGCCAGCACGCCCGCGGCCGCCATCAGCGTGAACTGCGTGTTCAGGTCGGTCGCGAAGTTCGCGGCGACGACCGGCATCGTCTTCGCCGCCTTCGTCGAGGTCATGAACAGGGCGAACATGAACTCGTTCCACGCCGTCATGAACGAGAACACCGCGGCGGCCACGAGTCCTGGCGCGGCGACCGGCAGGAAGACCGTCCACATGGTACGGAACCAGCCGCAGCGGTCGACCCGCGCCGCGTCCTCCAGTTCCCTCGGTACCGCGCGGAAGAAGTCCTTGAGCACCCAGATCGTGACCGGCAGGGAGAAGGTCAGGTAGCTCAGGATCAGCGCGCCGTAGGTGTCGAGCAGGCCGAGCGAGCGCATCATGAGGTAGACCGGGATGATGATCGCCACGCTGGGCACCATGCGGGTCAGCAGGTAGCCGATCAGCAGGAGCTTGCCGCCGCGGAACTTCAGCCGGGAGAACGCATACGCCGCGGGCACCGCCAGTACCAGGTTCAGCACCGCGGTGGAGACCGCGACGACGAGGCTGTTGCCCAGCGCGAACGGAGTCTCCTCGATGGCCCGGCCGCCGACCAGCGCCTCGCCCGCGTTCGGCTTCAGGAAGCTCAGGTAGTTCTCGAGTGTCGGCTTCGCGGGAATCCATTGTGGAGGGACGGCGATCGCGTCGACCTCGTGCATGAAGCTCATCGCGAAGATCCAGTAGAACGGCATGAGCAGGTAGAGCGCGAAGCACGCGGCGATCGCGTAGACGACGATCTTCTTCCACGGCAGCCGGTACCGCAGGGGAACGGTGCTCACAGTTCGAAACTCCCCTTCCGGTAGAGCGCGGCGACGTAACCGACGGACACCAGCAACGTGATGAGCGTGATCACCCACGCGTAGGCGCTGCCGAGGCCGAAGTCGGTGTAGGTGAGCGCGGTGCGGATGTTCAGCACGGCGATGACGTCGGTCGCGTCGCCGGGACCGCCGCCGGTGAGCACGTAGATCGTGTCGAACGCCTTGAACGCGTTCATCGTCTCCAGGATCAGCACGATCAGCAGCGGATGCAGCAGCCAGGGCAGTGTCACCTGGCGGAACCGCTGGATCACGCCCGCTCTGTCCACAGTGGCCGCGTCGTACAGGTCCTTCGGGATCGTCGAGAGCCCGGCGAGCAACAGGATCACCGCGAACGGCAGCGTGTTCCACACCTGGGCGAACGCGGTCAGGAAGAACGCCCCGCCCGCCGACGACAACCAGGCCTGGTAATGGCCGATCAACCCGAGGCTACTGAGCAGTCCATTGAGGACACCGGTCTTGGCATCGAAGATCGTCCGCCACATCAGGCCGTTGACCACGCCCGGCATCGCCCACGGCAGCAGCGCCAGGCTGCGCAGCGCACCGCGGCCGAGGAACGTCTCGTTGAGTACCAGTGCCAGTGTCATCGCCAGTACGACGGTCATCGACACCACGACCAGGACGAACAGCGCGGTGGTACGCAGCGAGCCGAGGAAGGCGGGGTCGTGCCAGAGCGAAAGGTAGTTGTCCAGTCCGATGAACCGGGTCGCCTTGGGGCGCTTGAGGTTCTGCCGGTGCAGGCTGACCCAGAAGGAGTAGCCGATCGGATAGGCCACCAGCGCCAGCAGTACGACCATCGCGGGCCCGTTGAGGAGATAGGCGCGGTGGGTGTCGGTCAGTTTCGGCATCCCGCCCCCTACTCGTAACGCTTCGCGAGGGAACGGGCGGTGTCGTCGAGGCTCGCGGAAGCCGCGGCGGCCGTGGTCGCGCCGACGAGAATCCGCTGGGTCGCGCGTTGCAGGCTCTGTTCGAACTCCGGGTACCAGGGTACGGCGGTGACCGCGCGGGCCTTCGCGACGTGGGCGAGCTGCGCGTACACCTCGGGATCGGCGAACTTCCGCAGCACCCCGGTGATCTCGGGGTCGTCGGCGAGAGCGCGGTAGGCGTAGCCCAGTCCACGCTGGACGAACCAGAACCTCGCCGTGTAGGGCTTTCCCTCGGCGTCGAACCCGCCGACATAGTTGAGCAGCCGGAGGGCCTTCTCCCGGACCTCGGTGCGGGCGCCGAGGCAGTACATCCGGGTGCTGCTGACCGTGCCCCGCGTCCGGCCGTCGAGGCTGGGGAGTTGCGCGAGCCGGATCTTCCCCGCGGTCTTGGACTTCGCCGGGTCGTTGTAGTTGCGCAGGGTGTAACGGGAGGTGATCACGAACGCGTAGCGGCCCGCCATCACCGCGTTGTCCATCGGCACCGGCAGGAGTTGCAGGCACGCCGGGTCCAGCACTCGCGAGCGGCGGCTGACGCGCTCCAGCCATGCGAACACGCCGGTGAGCGCGGAACCGGACGCGCTCATCACCGGCCGCAGCCGCTCGTCGAAGAGATCGGCCTCGTTGGCGTACACGAGTCCCCACAACCAGAATCCGGCGGTGTCGGAGAGCTGGGCGGCCACCCCGATGGGGAACTCGAGGATCCCGGCCCGCTTGATCCGCAGCGCCTGCTCTTCGAGTTCGTCGAGTGTCTTCGGTGGCGCGGAAATCCCCGCCCGGCCGAGTATTTCCGCGTTGTACACCAGCGACTGCATGTCGGTGTAGTACGGCAGCCCGTAGCGTTTCCCCTGATACGTCATGGCCGCGGCGTTGGACGGGTAGACGGCGTCGTAGATCTCGTCGACGCCCGCGATGCCGTCGAGCGGCTGGAGGTATCCGGCTTCCACCGAACCGGCGAGCGAATCGTCGTACATGTAGAGCACGTCCGGTCCGCCGCCACCGAGGAACTCGGCGGTGATCTTCTGGATGAACTGCGAGCTGGTGATCGGCGTGTAGGACACCCCGACGTCCGGATTGAGCGTGGTGAACCGGGTGACGTTCTGCTGTACCAGCTGGGATTCGTAGTCCCAGCCCTCGAACCGGACCTTGCCGTCGCGGACTGTGCGGCCGCAGGCGGACAGCAGGGGGAGGGCGGCACCGAGGGAAGCGGCCTTCAGGAAGCTGCGGCGATCCATCGGCCTCCGTCCCGCGACCTACGTTCGGAAGTAGTGCGTTTCGACGATTCGAGCAGCATGACCCGGTGTCGCGCGCAGGTCAATGGCCGCGCGGCCGATCCGCATTTATGTATCCAGGTTCGTTGACAGCGCTGGGGATTCCTGCTGAAGTGCGCGCTCGATGCCGAGCCGGAACAACGTGGCGGGCCTGCCCTTACGATGGGTCTGCTCGCTGCCCTCGGGCGTCACGAGGCCGCCGGCGAGCAGGGTACGTAGTAGCCGGCGCCCACTCGGGTCGGTGATGCCGAGCGCGTTGGCGAGTTCGGCCGAGGACAACGTCCGGCCCCTCCTGCCGCGTTCCACGGCGACCAGGCGGGACAACGTCGCCGCGCTCAGCCCGACCCGCCGGGCCAGCTGTTCGAGTCGGGCGCCGTGATCGCGGTAGGTGAACTCGGCGGGTACGCCGTCGGGGCCCATCGGCCCGATGACCACCCCGGTGTCCTGGATGAGGTAGCCGGACGGACGTCCCTCGGCCTCGGCCCGCGCGGCGGCGCGTTCGGCGAGCGTGACGCAGGTGCGGGCCGAACCACCGATGCCGAACCCGGCGGCGACCCGGACGCCGAGTTTCTCGGTCGCCGCGCCCAGCACCGGCACGGTCAGCCACTGATGGGTCATCCGGTCGAACAACGCCTGGTGCGCCAGCACGATCACGCCGCGCCTGCCCCGGTTCTCGATCCAGGCGTCGGCGAACTCCGGCGTGTTGAGCAGCAGGTTCATCAGGCCGATCCGCGCGCGGTCGACGTCACGCTCGGGCGCGGCGACGAGGAAGACCCCCGCCGCGAAGCGGAACTCGGCGGCCTGGCGGGATTGGAGGCGCAGGACGAGGTCGTGCAGTTCGGCCCGCACGGTGGACGGCACGGTGAGGCTCTGCACGACCGGGACCTTGCCGCGCAGCCGATGCGTGACCTCGGTACGCGCGCTGATCACGAACCCGCCACGCCGCACCGCCCGCAGATGGTGCGTCACGATTTCGGCCGCGGGCTGCCCGGCACGGTACGGCAGCGACACGACCTGCCGGGCTCGCAGGCCCAGTGCCGTGCTGACCTCGTCGACCGCGTCCTCGGCGAACGTGTCGATGCTGACCGTGCCCGGCCGCAGATTGCGGGTCAGCGCTTTGGCGAAGGCAAGGGAAAGCGACAGCGCGGGCGGCCGGACGACCGCGACGGCGAGATCGTCGGGGAGCAGGTGACGGCAGGCGTCGTGGGGGAGCAGCCCCATGAGGAGCCCGTCGAGCCGGTCACCGTCGAGGATCTTCGCCGCGGCCTCGGGAATGTCGTCGTCGTGGGGATAGACCGCCCATTTGCACGTGACCCCGGTGAGCGTCCGCGCGGCTTCCTCGAACACCGGGACGCTCTTGGCGTGCAGCACCAGGCCGACGGTCACGGTCATGGCTTCACCACCTTCGCTTGTCGTGGCTCAGCGTGACCGCCGGAGCGGCGATGGTCAACTCGGGTTTCTCGAGATGAGTTCGGCGCAGCCGAACACTTTCGCGTGGTGGACGTCGTGAGGCCGAGGCGAGGTCTTCTGGGACGGGGCAACGCCCCGAGGGACTCCTGGACCGGATCTCTTAGCTTGCCGTTTAACCTGCGCCGAGGTCGGATGCTTCGCTGCGCGTGCGGATCGTGCTGGTGGGGCCGTCGGCGCCGTGGATGCCGAAGTACCACTGTCGTCCGGCGGGCGCCGGAGGGTGGCTGCCCTGGATGATTTTCACCAGTGCCTCGCCGAGGGCGGTGATCGGCCCGGTGCTCACCTGGTCGTGTTCGCGCCAAAGCACCGTGTGGCCGTCGAGCACCTGCCATCCGGCGGCGTCCTCGGCAGTGATCACGGCCCTGGCGGCCAGTCGCACACAGGCAGCATTGACCAGGGCGACGAAATCGCCCTCATGCCCGGCGACCCATTTGTCGAGCGGGAGCCCGAAGTCGGCTCCGACCACCGCGTGTACGCGCAGTTCGGGCAGCAGCGCCGCCAGCCGGCTGCCAGTTTCCTGCGGGCCGGTTCCTTCGGCCGTCCTGGCCATCTCGGCCAGCAGGATCGACAAGCTGACGTCATAGGCCCAGAACTCGAAACCGTTGTACTCGCCGCGCACCGTCTTGCTGATGTGCGCACCCTAATCGCCAGCTGAGCTTGCCGGTCAACTGTGGTCTGTTGAGGGTCGCGCCCAGTTGATCATGGATGCGACCCGTGGTCGATGGTTCTTCTTGCTGTGGAAGGAAGTTCGATTCAAGGGCTGCGGTGGTCAGTGTGCGTAATGGCGGGCGCGACGGCTCGCTGGCAGGCGTTCCTGTGCAGATTCGATATTGAGCACACGTTTCGCCTGTTCAAGCAGACTCTGGGCTGGACGGCGCCGAAGCCCCGCGATCCGGACGCGGCCGACCGCTGGACGTGGATCATCCTCGTCACCCATGCGCAGCTCCGTTTGACTCGGCACCTGACCACCGGCCTGCGTCGCCCCTGGGAACGACCCACCCCACCTGCCAAGCTCACCCCGGCACTGTTCGACACGGGTTCCGGACATCCGCGCGAAGATCGCCTCACCAGCAGCCGCACCGAAACCGTGCTGGCCGGGACCGGGAAGACCTCCCGGAACAAGGAACTCCGCTGCCGCGCAACACTTCGACGTCGGACGTGTCCTCGCGACCGGCGAGGCATACAGCCGCCCGGCACACGACAAGAAAGGCACCATGCCAAGGCGAACGGGCTAAACGGCAAGCTTAGGTTCTCAGGTGGATGGTGTTGCGGCGTGGTGTGCGGGTGGCGTCCAGCCACGCAGGCGGCACGAACTCCGGTAGTCCGTCGCTGGCGATCCGGACTTCCCATTCAGAATGGTGGATGAGCTTGTGGTGGACGGAACATAAGAGCACGAGATTGTCCACTTTGGTCTCACCATGATGTGCCCAAAAAACCACATGATGCGCCGTGCATCGGTAAGCGGGCGCGTCGCATCCCGGGAAGGCGCAGCCGCCGTCGCGGCGGATCAACGCCCGTCGGATGGCCGGCGTGGCCAGCCGTTGCGCCCGGCCCACGTCGAGGGGTTCGCCGTGCGAGCCCAGCACCATCGGAATGATCTTCGCGTCGCAGGCGAGGCGTCGGGCTTCGGCGGCGGTGATCTCTCCGAGTAGGTCAAGGGTGGCTTGTCCGATCCCGGACCGTAGCTCTTCCAAGCTGACTGTCACGACGATGTGGGTGGCTTCCCCGGCCTGCGTCGGCAGGTTGGGGTGTTCGGCCCACATGCGTACCAGTTCCGAGAACGCGCAGCCGCGCCGTTCCCATTGGGTTCGGGTGTCGCGGCCTTCTTCCTCGGTGGCGGGGCGGGGTTTGGCGAGCGGATCCAGCATCGCTTGCAGGCGTGCGGAGGTTTCATCGTCGACGCGGGCTTTGATCTGATGCCCGCCGTCGCGGTGCGGTGCGATCGAGAACTCGGGCTGGAACGGCTTCGGATCCCGGGTTTTCGGCTCTTTCCCATCAGGGTCGAGTTGGGAGATCAGGCGTCGTCCGGCGGCGCGGATTTCCCGGGGTCCGGCGGCGCGGGCCAGTTCGGCGAGGATTTTCTCCGCCTGGTCCCGAGCCTGCGCCGACACGGTCTGGGGAAGCTTGTCGAGCACCCGCAGGATCTCGTCGATCTGCGCTGCCCCCACCGCGCCCTCGCTCGCGGCCTGCGCGGTCGCCGGAGCCTGAGGCGGCTGCTCACCGCTGGTGAGATCCCGGGTGCCGTTCAACGCCAGCGCCCGCGCCACCCGAGCCTTCGCCTCGGCGTAGGGGATGTTCAGTGTTTCCTGCAGTAGCCGGGTGAGGTTTCCGTAGCCGGTGGTATCGCGCACTCCGCGGCGTTCCAGTTCGGCCATGATTTCGCCCTGGATCGCGGCTTCTCGCCGTTGTACGCGCTCGCTGTCGAAGAATCTGTCGAGCAGGCAGCCGACATCCTCGCGCCACCACTCGGTGCGCGAAGTCTGGGTGCTGCTCTCGACGGCCACAACACCACTTTACTCCGCCCGATCGAACATGTGTGCTATCGATCGGGTGAACCTGTAGAACGCAATTGTCCTTGCTATGTAAGGGTTTTGCGATGTCGCAGTGGTGGTGTGTGGGCAGGCGGAGGTTGCGTTTGCGCGGCTGCGTGGAGGTCTCCGGTCTTGGCGTCGGCGTCCGTCGTGAACGATGACGCCGGGGAAGCCGCGCAGGATCCCGAATTCGTCCATCGCTTCGCCGCCGCGCAGCCGGTGGGGCAGGTAGGCGGTCAACGTGGAGGTGCAGGCGGTGTGCAGCCACCAGCGTTTGCCTTCGACACGGATACCGGTTTCGTCGAAGTGCGCCACCGGCGCGGCCCGCAGTTGCTGGACGAGGCATGCGGCGAAGTCGTCCAGCTCGCTCGCGACCGGGGCCAGGACACCGGCGACCCAGCCGGTCGAGACCGGCAACCCCAGTGCATCTGCCAGCAGCGCAGCGGTCCGCGCGACCGGAATGTGCTGATACGTCAGCAGATAGACCGCCAGCGCGGCCACGTTCGGCCCGTAGCACGCCGGCGCGGCGCCTCACGCGGCGCGATCGCGGTGGTGACATGGCCGCACCCGCGGCACCGCAACCGGCGCAGACGATGCTCGGTCACCGACGGTCGCACCAGTGGCAGATCCACGACCTGACGACGGACCACTCCGGCATCGCCAGCTTGCCGCAACCCCGCACCGCACCCCGCGCACGCCGAGGGCACGTGGTTGACGATCGCGTCGGGGTTATCGACCACCGACAGGTTCGCTCCAGGGGCACCGGGTTGCTTACCCTGCCCGCGTCCAGTCTTGCCACGCAACGATTTCGGTGCCGGTTTGCTGAAGCGGTCAGCCGACGGCGGCATCGACGAGTTACCCGAGTTCGACCCGAGACGACGCTTCAACTCAGCGACCTCATCACGCAGAGCGGCGATCTCCCCACGCGCACGCGCAAGCTCCACCGCCTGCGCCGCCACCAGCGCCGCCAGCTCGTCATACGACGGCTGAACACCCTCTCCCGCAACAAGATCATCCACAAACCCCACTACGGCAAGCAAAGGGCCCTGAATAGTTACCGGGTGAACCTGTCGAAGGCAATTTCCCTTGCCGTGTAAGGGTTTCATGCAACGGCGTGATGCACTGGTCCGCGGACCTCATAGCGTGTCGAGAGGCAAGGTCCCCTCGTCTCGTTCCGGACAGGAATCTCATCTTGTCCAGCCCTGCCCGCCCGGGATCTGTCGTGATCGTCCTTTGTGGATAGTGGTGAGGCGAAGGAAATCGCAGCGACTGTAAGAGCGCTCCCGGCGTCCGGGCCGCGTCCACAAGGTGGCGGTACAGCGCCGCGAGATGCGCACGGCGCTTCTCCGAGTGGGCGAGGACCAGGCTGCGGTGTGCGTAGCACCGAACACCTCTGGACGAACTCGGCAGTCAGGGCCTGCTCGACCGGTCCCGTGCGATCGCCAAGGCCCGAATCTCATTCGAGCCATTCGGTGATGAATAGGTCGCTGGCGTGGATGTCGGTCATCTCCAGCCGCCCCGGCCCGGTCTTGGCGAACTTGTGCGGGGTGTCCGGCGGGACGACGATGATCTGCCCGCCCCGTCCGATCAGCGTCCGGTCGCCGACGGTGAACAGCGCCTCGCCGGAGCGGATGAGGAACGTCTCGGTGTAGGGATGGCGGTGCAGCCGCGGCCCCGCGCCGTCGACGTCGGTGCTCACCATGATGAAGGAGACCGGCGAACCGTGCGTCCTGCCCTCGAACTCGGGCAGGGGCCTGCCGCTCTCATCGGTCAGGTCGGCGATCTCGACCACGTTCATGAATCCTCCACTGTGGACCTTCGGTCAATAGAACTGCCGGAGCCGCGGCCAGACGCGCGACCACGGGGTGGACGGTGGCGAGCACAGCGAGATCTCGGTGCCCTGCTCGTCGTTGCCGAGGCCGAAACCGTTGTCCTGGACGGCTACCCGCTCGCACCCGCTGAGCACGTTCCGCACCGCGGGCCGGAGACGGCCGACGAACAGCACCGGACCGGTCATCGTGTCCGGCGGCGGTCCCCAGTCCGCGTAGGACATGTGGTTCGAGTACGGCTTCGGCAGGCCGAACCCGGCGCCGAACCGTTCGAGGGCGCCCGCCTGGCCGTAGTTGCCGGTGAGGAGCACCGAAACCGGGCGGCGTTCCGCCGGGATGCGCTGCCAGGCCCGCGCGACGGTCGCGGTCAGCTCCGGCCAGCCGACCTGCTCGCCCTGGTCCTTGTTGAACGCCAGCACCGGTCCCTCGAGCGCGGACACCGGGAGCACCGGCAGTCCGATCACGACCGAGATGGCGGCACCCGCGACGGCGAGCGCACCCGCCCAACCACGCCGCACACCACGGGCCAGCCACCGGAGGGCGGGCTCCGCACCGGCGGCCAGAAGGAACAGGAGCAGCGGTACCGCGTAGTACGGTTTTCCGCCCACCAGCAGCAAGATGACGCAGGCGAGCGGGTAGCTCAGCGCGTACGCGCGGGCCCAGCGCAACGGGGGATCGCGCCACAGCCGCACGAGACCGGTGAGCCAGACCGGGACGAGCACCGGGGACAGATAGACCAGTTGCATCGGGACGAACAGCAGCCGGTTCTTCGTGCCGTCGTCGGTGCTGATGCCACCGGCGACGGTCAGCATCGGGAACTCGTGACCCGCCTGCCAGAACAGCACCGGCGCCATCAGCACCACCGCGATCACGACCCCGCCGATCATCCAGCCGCTGACGAGGACCGCGCGCGGGCCGGTGATCAGCAGGCTGATCCCGAGCGCGGCGAGCAGCAGGAGCACGAGCCATTTGTTCGCGAACGCGACACCGACGGCCGCTCCGATCGCGAGCCACCACCGGCCGTCGCCGGTGCGGAGCAGACGGAGGCCGAGGAGCCCGATCACCGTCCACAGCAGCATGTCCGCACTGTTCGTGGAAACCATGTGGGACACCACGAGCACATACCCGGACAACGCCGTCGCCACGGCGGCCGCGGTCTGCGCGCCACGCCCGCCGCCGAATTCCCTCGCGACGAGCGCGACGAGCACCACTGTCGCGGCTCCGCAGAACGTCGCGGCCACTCGCAACCCGGAGGGAGTCTCGCCGAAGAGCGCGGTGGCCAACCTCGCGAGCATCGGCGTGACCGGCGGCTGGTCGACGTAGCCCCAGGCGGGACGGCGGCCCGCGGCGATGAAGTACAGCTCGTCGCGGTGAAAGCCGTAGCGGCCGGACAGTGCCGTGAGCACGGCGACCTGCGCGACGACGACGGCCGCGATCGGCCCCGCCGCGAACCGCGGCAGCAACGGTCTCTCGAGTGATACGGCGGCTTCGCCCAACGCGGCCTCCCAGTCCGTGCCGGAAGCCCGGCACCCGCGCTCGCGACGCTAGCCGATCGGAACGGCCGTGGTCGCCGGTTCGCCCGAGATCGTTGCCGGACCGGTTCCCAGCATCCGGGAGCCGGAATATCGCGCGGCGGCACGAGTTCGGCACGGATGAGGTCGCACGGCGACCAGGAAGGACACCGGACATGTCCCCAGTGCCGAAACTCCACCTCGCGGTCGCGCTGGACGCGGCGGGCTGGCACCCGGCCGCCTGGCGCGAACCCGATGCCCGGCCCGCCGAGCTGTTCACCGCCCGTTACTGGGCGGACCTGGTCGGCGAGGCCGAACGCGGGCTGCTCGACTTCGTGACGATCGAGGACTCCCTCGGCGTCCAGTCGAGCCTCCCGGACGGCTTCGACGACCGGGCCGACCAGGTGCGCGGACGGCTCGACGCGGTGCTTGTGGCGTCCCGGATCGCCCCGCTGACCCGGCACATCGGTCTCGTGCCGACGGCGGTCGTGACGCACACCGAACCCTTCCACCTCTCGAAGGCGATCGCCACGCTCGACTACGTCAGCAACGGCCGAGGCGGTCTGCGCGCCCAGGTCGCGCCGCGCCACGTCGACGCCGCGCACTTCGGCCGCCGCGAACTCGGTGAGATCAGCTGGGACGACGTCGCGCATTTCGACCGTCAGAGCGCGATCGCGGATCTGCTCGAAGAGACCGCGGACTACGTCGAGGTCGTCCGCAGGCTCTGGGACAGCTGGGAGGACGACGCCGAGATCCGCGACGTCGCGACCGGCCGGTTCGTCGACCGGGAGAAGCTGCACTACATCGACTTCGAGGGCCGCTGGTTCAGCGTCCGCGGCCCGTCGATCACCCCGCGCCCGCCGCAGGGGCAACCCCTGGTGGTCACGCTGGCGCACGCCGGGCTGCCGTACCGCGTCGGCGCGCGGGCGGCCGACGTGGTGCTGGTGACGCCGGGGGAGCGGGGGGACATCCGGCCGATCGTCGATCAGGTCCGCACCGAACAGGAGAACGCCGGGCGCGCGGGCGAACAGGTGCACGTGTTCGCGGACATCCTCGTGTTCCTCGACGAGACCGAATCGGCCGCGGCCGAGCGCAAGGCCCGGCTGGACGCGGTGGACGGCGCCGAGTACACGTCCGACACGCTGATCTTCACCGGCACCGCGGCGGGGCTCGCGGACCAGCTCGTCGCGTGGCGGGACGAAGGGCTCTCCGGATTCCGGCTGCGTCCCGGCGCGATCCCGCACGACCTCGAGGCGATCACCCGGGCGCTCGTCCCCGAACTACGGGCCCGCGGCGTGTTCCGCGACGAGTACGAAGCCACCACCCTGCGCGGGCTGCTCGGCCTGCCCCGGCCGGCGAACCGTTACGCCGCCTAGAGAACGAGGACTTCGCGATGAGTACAGACGGTAAGCCGCTGAAGCAGATCCATCTCGCCGCGCACTTCCCCGGCGTCAACAACACGACGGTGTGGAGCGATCCCGAGGCGGGCAGCCACATCGAGTTCGACTCCTTCGTCCACCTCGCGCGGACGGCCGAGCGCGCCAAGTTCGACCTGTTCTTTCTCGCCGAGGGGTTGCGGCTGCGGGAACAGAACGGCGAGATCTACGACCTCGACGTCGTGGGCAGGCCGGACACCTTCACCGTCCTGGCCGCGCTCGCCGCGGTCACCGACCGTATCGGTCTCGCCGGGACGATCAACTCCACGTTCAACGAGCCCTACGAGGTGGCCCGGCAGTTCGCCAGCCTCGACCACCTCTCGGCGGGCCGGGCCGCGTGGAACGTGGTGACCTCGTGGGACGCCTTTACCGGGGAGAACTTCCGGCGCGGCGGTTTCCTGCCGCAGGAGCAGCGGTACGAACGGGCCAAGGCGTTCCTGGCCACCGCGGCCGAGCTGTTCGACTCGTGGCACGGCGGGGAAGTGGTGGCGGACAAGGAGAACGGTGTCTTCCTCGTCGATCCGCGGGCCGGTGCGTTCGAACACCGTGACGCGCATTTCGACATCGCGGGCCGTTTCAACGTGCCGCGCTCCCCGCAGGGGCGTCCGGTGATCCTGCAGGCCGGTGATTCCGAGGAAGGGCGCGAGTTCGCCGCGTCGACCGCGGACGCGATCTTCAGCAGGCACGGGACTCTCGAAGCGGGCCAGGAGTTCTACGCCGACGTCAAGGGCCGCCTGGCGAAATACGGTCGCCGCAACGAGGACCTCGTCGTCCTGCCCGCGGCGACGTTCGTGCTCGGCGACACCGACGCCGAGGCGCAGGAACTGGCCGACGTCGTCCGGCATCAGCAGGTCAGCGGCCAGACGGCGATCAAGTTCGCCGAACAGCTCTGGAACCGGGACCTGTCCGGCTACGACCCGGACGGCCCGCTGCCCGACGTCGATCCGGTGGTGGGGGAGAACACCATCGCGAAGGGCCGCGCCAGCGTCCGGATGTACCGCGATCCGCTGGCGACGGCGAAACAGTGGCGGGAGCTGGCGGCGGCGAAGAACCTTTCGCTGCGGGAGCTGATCATCGAGGTCACCGGGCGGCAGAACTTCATCGGTTCGCCCGCCACGGTGGCGTCGTCGATCAACGAACTCGTGCAGGCCGACGCCTCCGACGGCTTCATCCTCGTCCCGCACGTGACCCCGGGCGGGCTGGACCGCTTCGCCGACGACGTCGTCCCGCTCCTGCAGGAACGCGGGGTGTTCCGCACCGAGTACAGCGGGACGACGCTGCGCGATCACCTTGGCATCGGCGCCCCGCGCCCGCTGGGCTAGCTGAGTCCACAGAGGACAGTGCGGCGTCAGGGTGTGGCGGTGGCCCGGTGCACGGGGCCGTGCGCGGTGTCGCAGTGCTCTCCGGGGGCACGCGGGCTCGGCGTGGCGTGGTCGACCTGCAGCGTCGTGTGCTCGATGTCGTGCTTGGCCGCCAGCAGGGTGGCCAGGTCGGTGCGCACGGCGTGGCAGTCGCGGCCCGGCCGCACCAGGACGTGGGCCGACAGCGCGGGCTGGCCGGACGTGATCTCCCAGATGTGCAGGTCGTGCACCTCGGACACGTCCGGCCTGCCCGCCATGACCTGCCCGATGGCGACCGGGTCGAGTCCGGCGGGCGCCGCTTCGAGGATGATGCGGCTGGACTCGCGGACGAGCGAGACCCCGGCCTTGATCATCAGCGCGACGACGACGAGTGACGCGATGGCGTCCGCGCGGGCGAATCCGGTCAGCAGCATCACCAGCCCCGCGACCGCGGTCGCGATGAACGCGAACAGGTCGTTGAGGATGTGCTGGAACGCGCCCTCGACGTTGAGGCTGGAGCGGTTGGCCTTGCTGATCATCCACGTCGCGGCGACGTTGACCACGACACCCGCGAGCGCGGTCACCAGCACGAGCCCGCCGGTGACCTCGGGCGGCGTGATCAGCCGCTCGATCGCCTCGTAGGCCAGCCACGCGGCCAGCAGGAGCAAGGTAAGGCCGTTGGCCAGCGCGGAGAGGATCTCGGCGCGTTTCCAGCCGTAGGTCATCCGGCCCTTCGCGGGCAACGCGGCGAGCCGGATCGCCCAGACGGCGAGCGCGATGGCGGCGGCGTCGGTCAGCATGTGCGCCGCGTCGGACAGCAGGGCGAGCGAGCCCGCCGCGATCCCGATGCCGACCTCGGCGGCCATGAACACCACGATCAGCCCGAGCGCGCCCAGTAGCCAGCGCTGATCGGCATTGGCCGACACGCCGTGCCCGTGGCCGTTGTGGCCGTGTCCGCTGCTCACGTCTTCGTCCTCCCGTTCGCCTCACTCCATCTGCGAATATATGCGCATATCTCTATATGTTCAAGATGTGATCACGCTCCGGTGGTGTGACCTGGTGCACCCGCCGGGGTCAGGAGGTGACGGCCTGGCCCGCCTTGGCCCAGTTGCCGTGCAGTGTGTCGAGGTAGGTCTGTACCTGGGGGCCCGGTTTCGTGCCGCGGGCGATCGTCTTCATCGTCCCCGGTCCGGCGTTGTAGCCCGCCGCGAGCAGGTCGGCGGTGCTCTGGCCCGGGTGCGCCGAGGGGAGCTGTGCGGCGAGGTCGTGCAGGTACCAGGCGGCGGCCTGGATCGCCAGGTCCGGATCGTCGGGCAGCTCCGGCCATTCCCGGTTCGCGAACGGCCTGCCCTTCTTGGTCTCGTCGAAGGCGGCCTTGTGCATATTGGCGATTCCGAACGCGGCGTCCGGTTTCAGTTTCTGCCAGGCGCGTTCCATGTCCGGATCATGTGGTTTGTAGGACTCGTTGTACAGAATCGCCATGACCAGTTGCGCGTCGACGCCGGCCTCACGGGCGCGGGCGACGACCTGCTTCGCGAAGCGTGCCGGATCCTGGTTCGTGGTGGTGGGTGCGGCCGAGGACGGGGCGGGCGTGCTCGTGGTGGCCGGCGGCGGGGCCGCTTTCGGGGGCGTCCCGTCGCATCCCGCGACGAGGAGCGCTGCCGACACGAGCACCCACCGGACCGCCTTCACATCCGCGAGCCTAGCGAAACTAGGTGATGACCTTGTCGAGGTCCCCGTCCAGGAGTAGCTGCGGGACCTGGCCGAACGTCCAGCCCCCGGCGGTCCGGGTGAACACCCAGACGACGTCGAAGCGCTCATCCGGCCACTTCGCGGGCGGGGCGGGGGTGACGGCACCGAGGTGCTTGGCGATGTCCGGGATTTCCTCGTGCTGCCAGGAAACCAGCGTCGCGCCGTGGAGACTGGTGAGCCTCGCGGCCAGTGCCTTCTCGTCCCCCTTGCCGAACGGCATCTCCAGCTTGACGCCGAGCCGTGCCGCGACGGGCGTGACCGTCTGAGAAGGGCGCTGGCTCTTGTCGCCGTTGGGCGCGGCCGCGTAGACGGCGGCGGGACGGACCAGCCCGGTCCGCACGGCTTGGCCGCCTGCCGGGGCGAACAGTTCGACCAGCGCGCCCGCCCGCGTCCAGCCGCGTACGGTCAGTGAACCGTCGCTCCGCTCGCCGTCCGCGGTGACGCCTTGTGCGGGCGAGGAGCCGTCGGGCTTCTCCGCGTGCCGGATGATCATGATCGTGTCCGCACCCTGCTGGGGATTCCCGGGCGGGACCGCCGCGGTGGCGGTCGCCTTGCCGCAGGCGGCGAGGACGGGGCCCGCCGCGACGGCGGCACCGAAAATCCCGAGTGCCCGCCGACGTGATGTCGTGTTCACGCCATTCTCCCCATTCTTTCCGGAATTCCGGACGCGGTGTCGTGAAAATGCTCCGCTGGCCGGAATGCACGATTTCGTTTCCGGTCCCGTCGCTCGGACACGATAACGGAATTCCCGGGGAGCCGGGTGCTGAAGGGCGCCTTCAGTGCATCCAACGCATCGAAGGCGCCCTTCACTGCATCGAGCGCACTGAAAGCGCCCTTCAGCTCATCCGGCGGCCGGGACCCGGGGCCGGTCGTTGCGGAATTACGTAGTTACGTAATATCCTCGTCCATGAGTGAGCACGAGGAACTGGCCGAGCGCGTCGCCGCCTTGGAGGAGCGGATGGCGCGGCTGGAGGGGACGTGGGAGCGTCCGGCGGGGCCCGATCCGGAGACGTTCTGGGCCTTGCGCGGGCTGCAGGAACGGCTGCGGGACACCGACGGGGGTGTGCTGTTCACCGGGTCGGTGCGGCTGCCGACCGGGGAGTTCTACGAATGGCAGCGTGGCGCGCCGGCGGCGGACCTGCTGGCGCGGGACTGGTCCGAGCTGAGTGGCGCGTTCGCCGCGCTCGGGCATCCGGTGCGGCTGTTGCTGCTGCGGCAGGTGCTCGGCGGCGCGCGCACGGTCGCCGAGCTGCGGGAGCACGAATCGCTGGGGACGACGGGACAGCTCTACCACCATCTCCGGCAGCTCGTCGCCGCCGGCTGGCTGCTCGCGGGCGGGCGCGGTCAGTACACCGTGCCCGGGGCGCGGGTGGTGCCGTTGCTCGTGCTGCTCGCCATCGGGGCGGACCCGGGATGAGCACGGGAAGGGGAGAATCATGACGAACCGTCGGACATTCCTCGCGGGGGCGGGGATCGCGGCACTCGGCGCGGTGGTGCCGGGGATCGCGAACGCGGCCACCACGGACAGGCTCAAGTCCCTTGTGGACAGTCAGCTCGCCGGTGCGGCAGGGAAGGGGTATCCCAGCCTGGTGATCGGCCTGTTCGACCGGCACGGGCAGTACGTCGCGGGTACCGGGAACAGCGGTCAGCCCGACGGACGCAGGCCGGATGGGCGTACGGTCTACCAGATCGGGTCCATCACCAAGACGTTCACCGGGCTCGCCGTCGCGCTGGAGGTCGTCCACGGGCGCCGCCGGTTCGAGGATCCGCTCCAGCGCTACCTGCCGGGCTGGCTGCACCTGCCCACCTGGCAGGGCAGGCAGATCACGATCGGCGACGTCGCGACGCACACGTCCGGTATCCCGTCCTTTCCGGAGAGCTGGAAGAAGCGGCCGGACGTCGATTGGCGCGACCCGTACGCGATCTTCACGCTGAAGGATGTGGCCGAGACTCTGCGGGAGACCACGTTGCCCAGGGAACCGGGCAAGGTCTTCGACTACTCGAACCTGGCCACGGGCCTGCAGGGCCAGTCGCTCGCGATCGGGGAGGAGGCGGCCTACGAGTCGGTCGTCCGGCCGCGTATCACCGGTCCGCTCGGTCTGCGGGACACCAGCACGGCGGTCCGCGGGGAGCAGTACGCGCGGAAGGCGGTGGGCCACAACGAATCCGGCGCGGTCACACCGGACTGGCACGTCCGGACCTGTGCCGCCGCCGGCGCCCTGTACGGCACGGTGGACGACCTGCTGCGGTATGTCCGTGCCTACCTCGCTCCGGCGCGGGGTCCGCTCGGCGAGGCGATGCGGCTCGTGCGCCAGCCGCGGTTCGCCGTCGATCCGGTGCGGAACATCGGCGTCAACTGGCTCCTGGAGCCGCTGCCGCGCAGCGGCAAGCAGCTGGTGTGGCACAACGGCGGTACGGGCGGATTCCGGAGTTTCGCGGGATTCTGCCCGGACAGCGGAACGGGTGTCGCCATCCTGACGAACATCGCCAAGGAGGTCGACCCGATCGCGGTCGAGCTGCTGGACGCCGTCAGCGGGCCGTAGTTCTGACCACGTGCTCGCGTTATGACGATCCCGCTATAACGGCAGCATGATTGGGCATTGGACGGGTATGGCTGGTCGGGGCCACGATGCGGACACCAGTACCGGAGGTGGCCGTGACGGCAGAGCGCACGACGTGGTGTTTCATCGAGGGAAAGTACGTCGAGGAGGCGGAAACCTGCTTCCCCAACGTGAGCCCGGTCGACGGCAGGCCCGTTTCGCGGGTTGCCGCGGCGGATCGCCCGCTGGTCGACCGGGCCGTCGCCGCGGCGCGTAAGGCGTTCGACGGCCCGTGGGGTGCGATGGGAGTCCTGGAGCGGGCGGGGCTGCTGCGCCGGATCGCCCGGCGGATCGAGGAACGGGCGGACGATCTCGCGCGGGCCGAGGTCGAGGACACCGGCAAACCTTGGGCGCAGGCAAGGGATTTCGAGGTCTCGCGAGCCGCTGCGAACTTCGCCGCGTTCGCGGACGTCATCGCGGCGGCGGGACTCGACTCGTACCTCACCGAGTTGCCCGGCGGCCGGCGTGCGCTGAATTACGCAGTGCGCAAACCACTCGGCGTGGTCGCGGTGATCGTGCCGTGGAACCTGCCGCTGCTGTTGCTGACCTGGAAGGTCGCCCCGGCGCTGGCCTGCGGGAACACCGTGGTCGTCAAACCGTCGGAGGAGACGCCGTCGAGCGCGGCGTTGCTCGCCGAGATCCTCGCCGAGGCCGGTGTCCCGGACGGGGTGTATAACGTCGTGCACGGCTTCGGAGCGGGCTCCGCCGGGGAACTGCTCACCACGCACCCCGGCGTGGACGGCATCACGTTCACCGGCGAATCCGCCACCGGCGCGGCGATCATGCGGGCCGCGTCCGCCCGCGTGCGGCCGGTTTCGTTCGAACTGGGCGGCAAGAACGCGGCGGTGGTGTTCGACGACGCCGAGCTGGAACGGACCGTCGAGGGGCTTGCGCGCTCGGTGTTCACCAATACCGGGCAGGTGTGCCTGTGTACCGAACGGGTGTATGTCCAGCGCGGCGTCTTCGACGAAGTGGTCACTGGACTGGCGGCCGCCGCGAAACAGCTGCGGCTCGGCAGGCCCGAGGATCCGCTGACCACCACCGGGCCGCTGATCTCGTTAGGACACCGGGAAAAGGTAATGTCCTATTTGGACCAAGCGAGGGCCGACGGCGCCGAAGTGGTGACCGGCGGCGGCGTGCCGGAACTCGGTGACGAACTCGCCGGGGGCGCCTGGATCGAGCCGACAGTATGGACCGGGCTCGATCACGGTTCCCGGGTGCTGCGCGAGGAGGTGTTCGGCCCGGTCGCCGCGCTGATCCCGTTCGACACCGAGGAAGAGGCCGTCACGTTGGCCAACGACACCGACTACGGGCTGGCCGCCGCCGTGTGGACGACCGATCTGGAACGCGGGCACCGGGTCGCGCAGCGGATGCGGGCCGGGATGTCCTGGGTGAACACGTGGTATCTGCGCGACCTGCGGTCTCCCTTCGGCGGCTCCGGGCTCTCCGGCATCGGCCGCGAAGGCGGCGCGCACTCGCTCGCGTTCTACAGCGAGCCGACGAATGTGTGCGTGCAGCTGTGAGCGGGGCGGACGCGCGAGTGGTGGCGGGCAAGGCGAAACCTCGCGGCAGGTTCCCGCACGTGCGGCTGGCGGGCGGGTTCGCGTTCGTGTCCGGGACGAGCAGCCGCCGTCCGGACAACACCATCGTGGGCGCCGAGGTGGACGCGATGGGCACGACCCGGCTCGACATCCGGGCGCAGACCACCGCGGTGATCGAGAACATCGGGGAGATCCTCGCGGACGCCGGGGCGAGCCTCGCCGACGTCGTCCAGGTGACCGCGTACTTGGTGAACATGAACGATTTCGCCGGGTACAACGAGGTTTACGGGAGCTTCTTCGACGAAACCGGTCCGGCGAGGACGACCGTCGCGGTGCATCAGCTGCCGCATCCGCACCTGCTCATCGAAATCCAGGCGGTGGCGCTGCTTCCGCAGTCATAGCCGGTCCCGGATCTCGGCGGCCACCGCCCGCAGGCAGCCCAGCAGCAGGCTCGCACTCGGGCTCGCGGACCGGTCGCGGGGAAGCGTGACACCGACGAGCCTGCTCACCGAGGGCAGCAGCGGCGGCAGCAGGGCGAGCTCGCCGGAGCCGGTCGCCACGAGCATCGGCAGCGCCGCGATCGCGTCGGTCTCGGCGAGCAGGGTCTTCAACGTCATCATGCAGGTGCATTCGACGCGGTTTTCCGGGATCGAGAGCCCCTCGGCGAAGAAGACCTGTTCGAGTTCTTCGCGCAGCGCCGTTTCGCGCACCGGGACGATCCACGGATAGCCGAGCAGATCGGCCCAGCCGGGCGAGGACAGCTCCTGCGCGGGGTGGCCGGCGCGGGTCACCAGCCGGACCGGCTCGTGGTAGAGGCGGTGCTGGGTGACGTGGTCGCGGTCGCCCGACGTCGTCAGCCTGCCCACCATCAGGTCGATCCGGCCGGTGCGCAGTTCGGCGTGCAGGGTGTCCGGGGTCGCTTCGCGGACGACGACGGTGACTTGCGGACGCTCCCGCTTGAGTCGCGCGATCGCCCGCGGCAGCAGGACGTTCGACCCGGCGAGGTGGGTGCCGACGGTGACCGTGCCGACCTGTGCCGAGGCGAGTTCCCCGAGATGCTGCCCGGCCGTGCGGACCTGGGCGAGGATGGTTTGCGCGTGTTCGACGAACGCGGTGCCGTAGATGGTCGGGGCGACACCGCGCGGCCCGCGTTCGAACAGCTCGGCCCCGAGAATCGTCTCCAGTTCGCGCAGGCCGCGGGTCACCACCGGCTGGGTGACGTGCAGCTGTCTCGCCGCGCGCAGCACGCTGCCGTGTTCGGCGATGGTCGTGACGAGCACGAGATGCCGCAGTTTGAGCCGTCCGTCGAGCAGTTTGTCCGGATGCATCGCACCCCTTCCGCGCTATGACGATCCGAGCATAGCCATGGCGCGCAATGCTATTGGTCAGGCATGGCCGGATGCGCGAGCATCGGAGCGGAAGAGAGTTCGGCGAAGGAGGCGACTTGTCCGAGATTCCCCCGGTGATCGACTTCGTGGCGTGGGTCGAGGAAAACCGGCACCTGCTCGTGCCGCCGGTCAACAACAAGCAACTGTGGACGCGGACGGGGGATTTCATCGTGATGGTCGTCGGCGGCCCCAACCGGCGCACCGACTTCCACGTCGATCCCTACGAGGAATGGTTTTACCAGGTCAGGGGCGACATGCACGTCAACCTCATGACCGGGGACGGCCCGCACACCGTCGAGATCGCCGAGGGCTCGATGTGGCTGCTGCCCGGCAATGTGCCGCATTCGCCGCAGCGGCCGGACCCGGACTCGATCGGGCTCGTGATCGAACGGATCCGGGACGAGGGGACGCTGGAGAAGTTCCAGTGGTACTGCCCGGACTGCGCCGCGCTCGTGCACGAGGTCGAACTCCAGGTGCGGGACATCGTCGACGACCTGCCCCCGGTGTTCCAGCGGTTCTACGGCGACGAAGCGGCCAGGACCTGCCGGGCGTGCGGCGCGCTGCACCCTGGCAAGGGCTGAGCGGAATTCCGGCAGCAGGATGCACGAGAAGGGGTTTCAAGCGTTGGCACGGGAACCGGTCATCGACGCGCACACGCACTACGTCCCGCGGGGCTGGCCCGAGCTCGGGGACGGCTGGCCGTGGCTGCGCGTCGAGTCCGAAAAGGACGCCACGATCATGCTGCGGTCACAGGAGTTCCGGCGAATCCGGAGTGACTGCTGGGACGCGGGCGAGCGGCTGGCGGCCATGGACGCCGACGGCGTGGACGTCCAGGTCGTGTCCCCGACGCCGGTGTTCTTCTCCTACCTCCGGCCCGGTGCCGAAGCGGCGAAGGCGGCGCGGATCTTCAACGATCTGGCGCTGGAGATCTGCGCGCCCGCGCCGGAGCGGATGCTGCCGTTCTGCCAGGTTCCGTTGCAGGATCCGGACGCCGCGTGCGCCGAACTGGATCGTTGTCTCGCCGCCGGGCACCGCGGTGTCGAGATCGGGAACCACGTGGGCGACCGGGACCTCGACGACGCCGGGATCGTCACGTTCCTCCAGCACTGCGCGGCCGTCGGGGCGCCGGTGTTCGTGCACCCGTGGGACATGCCGGGCTCGCCCCGGCTGGACCGCTGGATGTCACAGTGGCTCACCGGGATGCCTGCCGAAACCCACCTGTCGATCCTCGCGCTGGTGCTGGGCGGGGCGTTCGACCGGTTGCCCGGCTCGCTGCGGCTGTGTTTCGCGCACGGCGGCGGTTCGTTCCCGTTCTGGGTGGGCCGGATGGACAACGCCTGGCACCAGCGTCCCGACGTGTTCGGTTCGTCGGAGTTCCCGCCCTCGCACTACCTCGACCGGTTCAGCGTGGACTCCGTCGTGTTCGACGAACGGGCGCTGCGGCTGCTGGTCGACACGATGGGTACGGACCACGTGCTGCTGGGCAGTGACTACCCGTACCCGCTGGGGGAGCGGCCGGTCGGCGAGGTGGTGCGCAAGGCGACCTTCCTTGCCGGCACGGACCGCCGGAAACTCCTCGGGGGCAACGCGGCGAAGTTCCTCGGGCTGCCCTGAAATCGTTGTCAGGAAACGGGTTCCGCGTTGTCGAGAGCCGCGGGCCGGTCGTCCTGCCTCGGCTCGGCGGGGACGGTGACGAACCAGGTCGCCGCCGCCGCGGCGAAGGCCACCACGGCCGCGACGAGGAAGACGTGGTTCAGACCCGCGGTGAAGGCGGTGTCCACGGCTTCCGTCAGCGCGGCCCGTCGCGGCTCGGGCGTCGCGGCGAGCAGACCGGGCGTGCCACCTCCGGCCACGGCCGCGGCGAACCCCGGATTTCCCGCTCCCACACCGGAAACGGCGAGGCTCGCTTCGACATGGCGGGTGAACAGGACGCCGAGGATCGCGATGCCGAGCGCGTTCCCGAGCTGGGCGAAGGTGTTGTTGGCACCGGCCGCCATCCCCGCGCGTTCCGGCGGCACGACGCTCATCGCCGTCGCGGACAACCGGGGGCTGGCGACGCCGACACCGAGGCCGCCGACCAGGAGACCGGGCAGCAGCGCCGTGCCGGTGGAATCCTTGTCCAGCCCGAGGAAGAGCAGCACGCCGACACCGCAGACCACGAGCCCCGCGCCGATCTGCGCCCGGGCGGAGAGCCGGGGTGTGAGGTGTTTGCCCGCGAGTGGTGAGACGACCAGCGCCACCAGGCTCAGCGGCAGGAAGGTCAGCCCGACCTCGACCGGCGAGAACCCGAGCACGGACTGCAGCCACAACGCGAGGAAGAGGAACAGCGAGAAGAGCGCGAACGGCATCGCCATCGCGGTGAACGAAATGGCCGGGAACGCGGGCCTGGTGAACAGTTTCAGATCCAGCATGGGCTCGGCGCTCCGCCGTTCGACGACCACGAACGCGGCGAGCGCCAGCGCGGCCACCGGGTACATCCACGGCGACCACGAGGCGGTGCCGATCAGACCGAGCAGCAGCGCGGCCATGGCGACCGAGAAGGTCAGCGCCCCGGCCCAGTCGACGCGCCGTGCCCCCGGATCGGCCGACTCGGCCAGCACCCGCAGCGCCAGCAGGATCGCGACCACGCTGATCGGCACGTTCACCAGGAAGATCCACCGCCAGCCGAGGTGTTCGGTGAGTACTCCGCCGAGGATGGGGCCGATCGACGTCGCCGCGCCGTTCACCGCGCCCCAGACGCCGTAGGCGATCCCGCGCTCGCGCCCGCGGTAGCTGTTGCTCAGCAAGGCCAGCGTGGTCGCGAACATGAGCGCGCCGCCCACGCCCTGCAGGCCGCGTGCCACGACGAGCATCGTGGGTGTCGCGGCGAGCCCGCAGCCCAGCGACGCGGCGGCGAACAACGCGAGCCCGGCGACGTAGGTCCGCCGCCTGCCCCGCAGGTCGGCCAGCGAGCCCGCGGAAAGCAGCAGCACCACCAGGCCGAGCACGTAGCCGTCGACGACCCACTGCAGATCGCCGAAGCCCGCGTGCAGGTCCACGGCCACCGCCGGGAGCGCGACGTTCACGATGGTGATGTCCAGCAACAACATGAACGTGCCGAGGCAGACGGCCGTCAAGGGCCACCAGTTGCGCATCTGTCCTATCTCCCAGGAAAGTTCCGGAGGCCACCGACGGCCTCGATCGGGAACTGGATATCAGTGCGCTCGGCGCTCCCTGCGCAATATTCGGCCTGATATGCTGGATTCCTCCATGAAGAACGTAGAAGCAGTGGATTACGACACCCTCGACGAAACGGATCAGGCGCTGGTCGCGGCGCTGCGCGTCGACGGCCGCGCCTCCTGGACCCAGCTCGCCGCCGTGCTGGGCATCTCGGAGCAGACGGTGGCGCGCCGGTACCGGCGACTGCGCTCGGCCGGGCTGCTGCGGGTCGTCGGCATCCCGATCGGCAGGCGCCTCGGCTATTCCGAATGGCTGTTCCGCATCCAGTGCACGCCGAACACGGCACCGGCGGTCGCGCTGGCGCTGGCCGGGCGGCCGGACATCCTGTGGATCGACCTGCTGGCGGGCGGCACCGAGATCATCTGCTTTCCGCACGCCCGCTCGGTCCGGGAACGCAATGATCTGTTGCTGGACAAGCTTCCCCGCAGCGGCCGGGTGGTCGGGGTGTCCGCGCAGTCGGTGCTCCGCCACTTCTTCCGGGAACCCGCGCCGGTTCCGCCGGGCGCGGCCTCGCCGCGTCTCGACGAGAACGACGAGCTGCTGCTGCGCGCGCTGGCCAGGGACGGCCGCGCGACCTACACCGAGCTGGCCGAGGTGACCGGACGCTCCGAAACCACGGTCAAACGCCGGCTGGAGCAGCTCATCGCCGTGGGCGCGGTGGCCTTCGCCCCGGAGATCGACCCGTCGCTGCTCGGCATGGAGACCGAGGCCGTGCTGTGGCTTTCGGTGGCGCCCGCCGATCTCGACCACGTCGGCCGGACCATGAGTGGTCACCCGGAAATCAGCTACGTCGCGGCGATCACCGGTCCGGCCAACCTGGTCGCGATGCTCGTCTGCCGGGACGCCGACGCCTTCTACGACTACCTGACCACCACGCTGGGCGCCATGCCCGAGGTGCGGACGGTCGAGACGAGCCCGCTGATCCGCAACGTCAAGCGCTCCGGCTTCGTCAAGGACGGCGTCCGGCTGCTGGACCCGCCGGAGCTGCCTCGACGCTCCTGAGGACGTGGTCGCGGAAACCGGCCGACGCGGGCGGGAGACTGCGGTCGGCGAGCCAGGCCAGCCCGAGGTCGCGGCTGCTCTGGACGTCGGTGACGGTGAGGTGCGGTGCCAGCGGCTCGGCGCGGGACGACGGGAAGGTGGCGGTCTGAGGCAGCGGGAGCAGGGAGACGCCGAGTCCGGCGGTGACGAGACCGCGCAAGGTCTCGACCTCCTCGCCTTCGAAGCCGACGCGGGGCGTGAAGCCGGCTTCGCGGCACAGCCGTTCCGTGGTGTCGCGAAGGCCGTAGCCGGGCCGCAGCAGCACGAACGTCTCGTCCGCGACCTCGGCGAGGCGGATCCTCCTGCGTCCGGCGAGCCGGTGGTGCGGGGGCACTGCCAGCCGCAGCGGCTCGACGAGCAGGCGCTTCCAGCGGATGGCCGGGTTGCCCGGGTCGCCGCTGGTGAGCACGAGGTCGACGCCGCCGTCGAGCAGTTCGCGGACGAGTCCCTCCTCGCCGTGCTGGTGCAGTTCGAACCGGGTTTTCGGGAACCTGTCGCGAAAACCGCTCAGCAGTGGCGGGACGAGCCAGGTGCCGAGGGTGTGCAGGAAGGCCAGCGGGACGAGGCCCGCCTCGGGGTCGATCATGTCCTGGACCGCGCGCAGCCCGCGGTCGTAGTCCTCCAGCAGCGCCTCTACGTGCCGGGCGAAGACGGTCCCGATCGGGGTCAGCCGCAGCGCCCGGCCGACGCGCTGGAACAGTTCGGCGCCGGCCTCCCGTTCGATCTTGTCCAGCGCGCGGGAGAGCGCGGGTTGTGTCATGTTCGCCTGGGCTGCGGTCTCCGTCACGGTCGCGCCGCGGGCCACCGCCTGGAAGAGGCGCAGTACCTGGAGATCCATAAGGTCCATGCTCTCAGGACATGGATGCGACGTCTACTAGGCATTGGACGCATACGGCAAACCGCGCGACGATGATCTCGGAACGTCAGCGGAGGGCAAGGGAGGACGACGATGGCCACGGTGGCCGAGCAACTGGTACGGATCCTGCGGGATTCCGGGGTGCGGCGGATCTACGGGATCGTCGGCGACAGTCTCAACCCGATCGTGGATGCCGTGCGGCGCACGGAAGGTATCGATTGGGTACATGTGCGGCACGAGGAGACCGCGGCGTTCGCGGCGGCGGCCGAGGCGCAGCTGACCGGCGAGCTGGCGGTGTGCGCGGGTAGCTGCGGCCCCGGCAACCTGCATCTCATCAACGGGCTCTACGACGCGCACCGCAGCGGCGCGCCGGTGCTGGCGATCGCCTCGCACATCCCGTCGCCGCAGATCGGGACCGGGTTCTTCCAAGAGACCCATCCGGACCGGCTGTTCGCCGAATGCAGCCACTACAGCGAGCTGGTCTCGCAGCCCGAGCAGATGCCGCGCCTGCTGCGGATCGCCATGCAGACCGCCGTCGGCAAGGGCGGGGTGTCGGTGCTGAGCATCCCCGGCGACGTCTCCGAGCGGAAGGCGGCGGTGGCGGGGTTCGAGCGGATCACGCCGGTGACGCCGTCGCCCGTCGTGCCCTCCGCCGACCGGATCGCCGAACTGGCGAAGGTGCTGAACTCCGGGGAAAAGGTGATGCTCTTCGCGGGCGCGGGCACCCGGGGCGCGCACGCCGAGGTGATGGAGCTCGCCGACGCCCTCGCCGCGCCGGTCGGGCATTCACTGGGCGGCAAGGAATGGATCCAGTACGACAACCCGTACGACGTCGGCATGAGCGGGCTGCTCGGCTACGGCGCCTGCTACGACGCGATGCACGAGGCCGACCGGATCGTGTTGCTGGGCACGGACTTCCCCTACGACAACTTCCTGCCGCAGGCCCGCACCGTCCAGATCGACCACGAGACGTCGCGGCTGGGCAGGCGCACGCCGCTGGACCTCGCGGTGCACGGCGACGTCAAGGAAACCCTCCAGGCCGTGCTGCCGCTGCTGGAACGGCGCACCGATCGGTCCTATTTGGACAGGATGCTGCGCGAACACGCGCGGCGGCTGGAAAAGGTCGTCGACGCCTACACGGACAAGATCGAGCACCGCACCCCGATCCACCCGGAGTACGCCGCCGACATCCTCGACGACCTCGCCGCCGACGACGCGGTGTTCACGGTGGACACCGGTATGGGCAACGTGTGGGCGGCCCGTTACCTCACTCCGAACGGCCGTCGCAGGGTGATCGGCTCGTTCCGGCACGGGAGCATGGCCAACGCCTTGCCGCACGCGATCGGCGCGCAGCTGTCGCATCCGGGCCGTCAGGTGGTGTCGATCTCCGGCGACGGCGGTCTCGCGATGCTGATGGGTGATCTGCTCACGCTGTCCACCTACGACGTCCCGGTCAAGGTGGTGTTGTTCAACAACGCCTCGCTGGGCATGGTGAAGCTGGAGATGCTGGTCGACGGGCTGCCCGACTACGAGACCGACCACGCCCCGGTGAACTTCAGCGCCATCGCGGCCGCGTGCGGCATCCACGCGACCCGCGTCGAGAAGCCGGGCGACGTACGGGACGCCCTGGCCAAGGCGTTCGCCCACCCCGGGCCCGCGCTGGTCGAACTCGTCACCGACCCGAACGCGATGTCGATCCCGCCGAAGATCACCGGCGAGATGGTCCGGGGCTTCGCGCTCGCGGCGAGCAAGACGGTCCTCACCGGCGGCGTCGGCAAGATGGTCGAACTCGCCCGCAGCAACCTGCGCAACATTCCCCGTCCCTGACGTACGCCTGCCGTGAAGGGGCCTTCGCAGCGCTCAGCGCTGGTAAGGCCCCTTTCACGGCACCGCACTCAGCCGCCGCTGGTCACCAGCGTCAGGCCGAACCGCTGGAGTGCCTCGCCGACCGGCTGGAAGAACGTGACTCCGCCGGACGCGCAGTCGCCCGAACCGCCCGAGGTCATGCCCTGGGCCTGGCCGCCGGACACGAACGGCCCGCCGGAGTCGCCGCCCTCCGCGCACGCCGTCGTCCTGGTCAGGCCGCGCACGATCTTCCCGTTCCCGTAGTTCACGGTCTGGTTCAGCGCCTGGATCTCTCCACAGTGGAATCCGCTGGTGGATCCCGAACGACAGACCGTCGAACCGACGTCGGCGGGGGAGGAGCCGGTGACCGGAACGACGGACTGCCTGCTTCGCAGGACGGCGGGCTGGAGCCGGGCGTCCGGATCGGTCACGTCGACGAGGCCGAAGTCGCCGTCGTGGCCGAACGTGCTCTGGGTGATCGGCCCGATCTCGCCGCCGTCCGCGCCGACGGCGGTTCCGCCCTGTTCGGTGCAGTGTCCCGCGGTGAGGAAATGCTTGCCGCCGCCGGAATCGGTCGCGGCGAAGCCGATGGAACACCGGGCCTGGCCGCCGCTGGCGGCGAAGGTGAACGGCGCGCCACCGACGATGTCGGCGAGTGGGCGGGGCCGGGCCGTGGCGCGCTGGACGCGGACGACGCCGTCGGTCCCCTTCGCCCTGGTGACGAAGTCGGTCGTGCGCGCGTCCTGTTTCGCCGGGTCGATCTCGACGACCACATCGTTGTTCTTCGGCTCGACGTACCAGCTGGTGACGGCGTCGGGCGCGGTGGCAGCGAGCCGGTCGATGCGGTTCTTGGCGGCGGCGAGCGTCGTCAGCGGATGAGTGACCACTGTGGACTCGACGCCGGTGGACCGCAGCCGGGCGGCCTGCCGTGGATCGGTCACCCCGATGACCGGTCCCCCGGTGGCCGCGTCGAACCACGCCCCGGCGTAGCTGTCGCCGACGCCCTGGCGCAGCTCCCGGATCCGTTGTGCTGCCGACGATTCGCTGTCGAGCCGTTGCTTCACCTTGTCCAGGGGCAGCTTGAGGTCCCGTTGCAGGGCGGCGAGGACGTCGCCCGCTGCCACGGCTCGCGGTGGCGCGGGGCGGGCGAGCGCGGGGACCGCTATGGCGGCCGCGAGGCCGGCGACGGCCGCCGCCGTGCAGATGATCGGAATGACTACCTTCCGCCGATAGCGATGTCGACTCATGCGATCGCCTCGCCGCGCGAGACAGCGTTCGATCTTTTTTGGCGCATGATTTCCATGATTCGCTCGCAATCTTCGCTCATGTGCCAGGCCTCCTCGGTCTCACGGACTCCGATCATGGATACGGCCCCGGCGCCGATCCGGTTCACCCGAACTCCGCCGGCCGGCGTTGCTCCAAACGGGGTCACGCTGCTTGACCGGACGAGTACCGGGGTACCCGGAATACGCAGAGGTGCCTGCGTGGAGGGGAACCGAGGATGACGGCGCCGCGGATCACGGTCGTGATCATCACCCACAACAGGCGCCGGCAGCTGATGGCGACACTGGCGCGGATGACCGCGTTGCCCGACGCCGCACCGATCATCCTGGTGGACAACGGATCCACCGACGGTACGGCGGAAGCCGTGGCCGACATCCATCCCGACGTCCGGCTGATCCACCTCCAGGAGAACATCGGCGCGGTCGCGCGCAATGTGGCGGTGCGGCAGGTGCGGACCCCGTATGTCGCCTTCTGTGACGACGACACGAGCTGGCAGCCCGGCTCGCTGACCGTCGCCGCCGACACGCTCGACGGCCATCCCGCACTGGCCGCGGTCATCGGCCGATGCCTGCTGGAACCGGACCTGGCGGAGGATCCGCTCATCCCGGAACTGCGTGCTTCCCCGGTACCGGGGCCCGCGTGGCTGCCAGGGCCCGCGCTGCTGAACCTGCTGGCGGGACTTTCGGCGTTCCGGGTGGCGGCGTTCACCGACGCGGGCGGGTTCTCGGCCAGGATGTGGCTGGGCGGGGAGGACGAGCTGCTCGCCCTCGACCTGGCGGCCCGCGGCTGGTGGCTGTGCTGGCTGGAGGACGTGGTGATCCACGCCCCGTCCCGGCTGCGCGATCCCGGACGCCGTCGCCGGATGCGGCTGCGCAACACGCTGTGGACACTCTGGCTGCGGCGGCCGCTTCCGGTGGTCTTCTGGCGCACGGTCACCCTGCTTTCGACAGCCCCCGCCGATCGCACCACGGCGGGGGCCCTGCTCGACGCGCTGCGTGGCCTGCCATGGGTGCTGCGCGAGCGCGCGGTGGTGCCGACGCAGGTCGAGTCCGGGCTCCGGTTGGCGGAACAGCCGCGTCGCCCCGCCGAACGCCGGGTCGCGGGCTGAGACCGTCCTTTGTGGACTCAAAGCGGTGGTGTGACTTGACCGTCACCGCGACAGGCGTATGGTCGTTCGTGTACTGACTGTTGTTCAGACACGTGCTCCGGTCAGCTCCGGTGAATTCTGCTGCGAGAAGGAGTGCCGATGCCAGTACCGATGTCAAGGCCGAGCGCGGGCGCGGATCCGCGAGGTACCGGGGAACTCTTCCTCACCATCACCCGTCGTGGTGACGACACGGCCGTCCTGACGGTCGTGGGTGACATCGATGTCGCCACGGCCGACCAGTTCCGGGCCGCGCTGCTGCGCTGCGACGCGCGGTGCTCGGGCCTGGTGGTCGACCTTTCCCGGGTCGACTTCCTGGGCTGTGCGGGCGTCCGCGCCCTGCTGAACGCGGGGGAGCGCAATCCCGAAATGGTGGTCGTCGCGAGCGGGCACGCCGTGCGCCGCGCGCTCAAGGTCACCGGCGCCGAACGCGGGCTGGACGTCCGCGGCGTGCTACCGGAACTGGTCCGTTCCTGAGCTTCACGACCTCGCCGCCGGGCGAGAAGGCCTGGATGACCGCGGCTTCTTGCCCGGGTTCGGCGGGGTGTCGTCCGGAAGTGGTTCGTGGTGGCAGGCGCGCAGGCCGTCGAGGGAGATGCTCACCAGCCTTTTCCACATGTCCGGGCGGTGGCACTCGTCGCCGACCTGGACGGCGTGGCCCAGTGAGACCAGCAGGAGCAGCAGGTCGTCGGTGGTCACGTCGGGGCGTAGCAGACCCGCGGCACCAGCGCGGGCGCACAGTTCCTCGATGACGAGGCGAAGCTGCTGGATGCCCTCCAGATCGGGAACCGACCAGGTCAACGAGAAGTTCTCCATGATCGCGCGGTGGCGCGCGCAACCGGTCAGGGCCTGCTGGTAGAAGTCGGCCAGTGCCGCCCAGGGGTGTTCGGTGTCGATCGCCGCCTGGCGCGCGGATTCGGCCCAGTCCGAGAATTCCTTGCGCAGGACCGTGCGGACGAGGTCCTCCTTCTTCGGGAAGTGCCGGTAGAGGGTGCCCATGCCCACCCCGCCGCGGCGGGCGATCTCGCGCACGTCCACCGCGGTGCCCTGCTCGGCCAGTACCGCGGTAGCGGCCGCGACGATCGCTTCGCGGTTTCGGAGCGCGTCCACGCGTGGTGCGCGGCGCCGGGTGGTGCTTTCCGGTTCGGTCACTGCCATGCGGCCGAGTCTACCGCCTTATCCGGAGCAGTTGCTCCCCATCTGTGCTACTGTGCGGAGCAAGTGCTCCGGATAACAAAGGGGATGCCGTGTCCGAACCGTCCACGACCGAGGCCAAGGTCGCCGACATCACGAGCTGGAACGACCGCATCATCGCCGAGTTCCGCGCGAACGCCGGCTATGTGTCTTGGAGCAGCGACGAGGAATTCGCCGCGGGTCGCCCCGTCCCGCCCCGGATGCCCGGCTTCGACGAGCAAGGCCTGCCACTGATCCTGGTGCACCACATCGGGGCCAAGACCGGGCGCGAGCGGATCAGCCCGTTGTTCTCCCAGCCGGTCGGCGATGGCTGGGCCGTCTTCGGCACCCACGGTGGCAGTCCGCGTCATCCGGTCTGGTACCACAATCTGATGGCGAATCCGCGGACCACGGTCGAGGTGGGCACGGAACGAGTGCCGGTCGTGGCCCGGCTCGCGCAGGGCGCGGAGCGCGAACGGATCTGGGCGGAAGAGGTCGCGCTCGTGCCGAAGTTCGCCGAGTTCGAAGCGGCCGCCGGCAGGCAGATCCCCGTCGTAGTGCTGGAGCGTGTCCAGGAACGAGACCAGGAACCGGGTCTGCGGTGAGCCTGCGAAAACAACGATGGCGGGAAAGGCTTTCCCGCCATCGTTCCGTCCTTTGTGGTCACTTCGGCGCTGTGGTCACTCCGGCTCGTCGGCCGGGTCCTCCTCGAGGATCTTCTCGCGCAGTGTCTGCAGGGTCTGGGAAAGCAGCCGCGACACGTGCATCTGGGAGAGCCCGACCCGCGCGGCGATGGCCGACTGCGTCATGTTCCCGAAGAACCGCATGACGAGGATCGACCGTTCACGGGCGGGCAGCCGCCGCAGCAACGGCCGCAGCGCTTCACAGTTCTCCACCTTCTCCAGCGCGGAGTCCTCCTCGCCGAGCGTGTCGGCCAGGGAAACCGGTTCGGTCTCGTCGTGCACGGGCCGGTCGGTCGACGCGGTCTGGTAGGCGTTCCCGGCGATCAGTGCTTCGGTGACCTCTTCGACGCCGATGCCGAGATGTTCGGCGAGCTCGGTGGCGTTGGGGGCGCGGCCCCAGCGCTGGGCCAGCGTCGTGGTCGCCTGGCTGATCGAAAGGTGCAGCTCCTTCAGCCGCCGCGGTACCCGCAGCGACCAGGACGCGTCCCGGAAGTAGCGGCGGACCTCGCCCATCACCGTCGGGATGGCGAAGGAGAGGAACTCGTTCTCCCGCGCGGGATCGAAGCGGTCGACCGCGTTGATGAGCCCCAGCCGCGCGACCTGCACCAGGTCTTCGCGTGGCTCGCCGCGCCCCGAGAAGCGGCGGGCGATGTGCTCGGCGATCGGCAGGTGCTCCTCGATCAGCTTCTGGCGCAGGCGTTTCCGGTGCGCGTCACCGTCGGGCAGCGCGTGCATTTCGTCGAACAGCACCGCACAGTGGCGATAGGTGTCGCTCCGTCGTCGATAGGAGGTCGTCATGGTCCTCCTGTCCAAGACCGTTTGGTGAACCGGAGGTGCAGGAACCACGTTTCCCCTGCGTCGACCGCCGGACCGGGCTCGATCCAGGTCGTGAGGGCGTCGGTGAGCGTGCGCAGCACGTGCCATTCGAAACCTCCCGTGCCGGGTGTGGTCGCGGATGTCGTCGCGGCGGTGAGCTGGACCGTGACCGACCGCCCGGACTCCTCGAACCGGCACCACAGCTGGGTCCCCGGCCGTGCGCGCGGGAAAAGGCAGCCCGCTCCCTCGTCGACCGCCATGCGGAGATCCGCGATCTCGTCCAGATCCAGCTTGGCGCGCACGGCGATGCCCTCGGCCACCATGCGGACGAGGAACAGCAGGCTCGTATCGAGCGGCACCCGGAGGTCGACGGTCCCGGCCGACACGGCGGCTGGGACCGCCCCGTCCACGTTCGCGGTCGTGCTGTGGTCCATGGAGAAAAGGTACCCACGGACGTCGTTGCCCATTCGTGATCGGGCGGGTGTGTCGCGTTTACGCGCCGCCACACCGGGTTATCCGCCGGGTATGGACACGAACGGATACCTCACGTTCCTGCTCATCGCCGTGGTGCTCGTGGCGCTGGACGGGCAGATCATCTATCGCAGCGGGCGAAGGTACCTTCAGAACTCCTACGGGGGCTCCGACGCGGGTGACGCGGGTGTCGCGATGGCGCGCCTCATCACCGTGATGTTCCATTTCGCGGTGCTCGGCGTGGTCGCGCTGATCTCGACGGTGCCGATGTTCGACGGACCGGGGCCGACCGCGATCGTGGGCAGGCTGGGCATCGTGCTGCTGATCCTGGCGCTCGCGCACGGGGTCACGCTGAGTGTGCTGGCGAAGATCCGCGACGACCAGGTGGGCGAGACGCTGGTGACGCGCAAGCAGGAAGCACGTCACGCCGAGGTCACGCAGGGGACGGCGACGTGGTCACAGAATGAGCCGGTGGTGAACCCGGTGCCCGGGCAGCGCGGCCGTCCCGCCCAGGTCAGCCCGGATCTCGAGCGGGGCGCGACCTATCCGATGGACCAGTGATGGACCAGTGATGGACCGGTTCGGGCGGTGTGGCCCTTGCGCCGACGGCGTATCTTGGACGGATGGGTGTCCGCTCGGGGCACGTCGTGGGTGAGGTGACCACGGCGCCGGGGCCGGAGGCGATCCGATTCGGTGGTCGCCCCCGCGGGCCGCGTGGTGCCGTGTTGCTGTCGCTGGCCCGCACCACCGACCCGAAGGTGATCGGGCAGCTCTACCTGGTGACGTCGTTCGCGTTCTTCATGGCGGGTGGCGCGATGGCGCTGCTGATGCGGGGTGAGCTGGCGCGCCCCGGTCTTCAGTTCCTCTCCCAGGAGCAGTTCAACCAGCTGTTCACCATGCACGGCACGATCATGCTGCTGCTGTACGCGACGCCGAACCTGTTCGGGTTCGCGAACTTCGTGCTGCCGCTGCAGATCGGCTCCCCGGATGTCGCGTTCCCCCGGCTGAACGCCTTTTCCTACTGGCTGTACCTGTTCGGCGGGCTGATCGTGCTGAGCTCGTTCCTGACGCCGGGCGGCGCGCCGGACTTCGGCTGGACGGCGTACACCCCGCTGTCGGAGGCGGCACATTCGCCGGGCATCGGCGGCGACCTGTGGATCATGGGCCTGATCGTGTCCGGGCTCGGCACGATCCTCGGCGCGGTCAACATGATCACGACGGTGCTGTGCCTGCGCGCGCCGGGGATGACGATGTGGCGGATGCCGCTGTTCACCTGGAACATCCTGTTCACCGGGGTACTGGTGCTGCTCGCGTTCCCGATCCTCACCGCCGCGCTGTTCGCGCTGGAGGCCGACCGTCAGCTGGGCGCGCACGTGTTCGACCCGGCGAACGGCGGGGCGATCATGTTCCAGCACCTGTTCTGGTTCTTCGGTCATCCCGAGGTCTACATCGTCGCGCTGCCCTACTTCGGGATCATCACCGAGATCGTCCCGGTGTTCAGCAGGAAACCGCTGTACGGCTACCGGCTCATGGTGTTCGCGACGCTCGGCATCACGGCGTTGTCGGTGGCGGTGTGGGCCCACCACATGTTCGCCACCGGATCGGTGCTGCTTCCGTTCTTCTCGTTCCTGACGTTCCTGATCGCGGTGCCGACCGGGATCAAGTTCTTCAACTGGATCGGCACGATGTGGAAGGGGCAGCTGAGTTTCCAGACGCCGATGCTCTGGTCGATCGGGTTCATGGTGACGTTCCTGTTCGGCGGGCTGACCGGGATCATCCTGGCGTCGCCGCCGCTGGATTTCCATGTCACCGACAGCTATTTCGTGGTGGCGCACTTCCACTACGTGCTGTTCGGCACCATCGTGTTCGCGACGTTCGCCGGGATCTACTTCTGGTTCCCCAAGATCACCGGCCGGATGCTCGACGAGCCACTCGGGAAATGGCACTTCTGGACGACGTTCCTCGGGTTCCACACCACGTTCCTCGTCCAGCACTGGCTCGGCGCGGAGGGCATGCCCCGCCGGTACGCCGACTACCTGCCCACCGACGGATTCACGTGGCTGAACACCATCTCGACGATCGGCGCGTTCGTGCTCGGCGCCTCGATGATCGTGTTCATCTGGAACGTGGTGCGCAGTTACCGGTTCGGCGAGGTCGTCACGGTGGACGACCCGTGGGGCTACGGGAACTCGCTCGAATGGGCGACGACGACCCCGCCGCCCCGGCACAACTTCCTCGAACTGCCGAGGATCCGCTCGGAACGGCCCGCCTTCGAACTGCACTATCCGCACATGGTGGAGCGGATGCGCGAGGAGGGGCACGTCCGGTCCCGCCGGTACCGCGCGAAGGCAGTGTCGAAGCAGAACTGAAGGTGAAGCAGAAGTGACTCAGCCTGCCGCGTCGGTGAGGTGACGGGCGAAGACCACGCGATCGGCCGAGGCGCCGTCGTAGGCGGTCACGGGTTCCGAGACGCTGAAACCCAGTGAACCGTGGAAGGCGATCGAACCCTCGTTCTGCGGTGAGGTGATCGCCCGCACGATGGTCCGCCGATCCGCCCGCGCGAGCGCGAAGAACCGTTCGTACAGCGAGCGGGCCAGCCCGCTGCCGCGGCACTCCGGGGCCACACCGGCGAAGTGGATGTACGCGGCGTCCGAAATGGACGGTGACAGCAGGCCGATCAGGAAACCCGCGAGCACACCGTCGCGCTCGGCCACGAAACTGGTGCGGTGGAAGTGATCGAGGAACAACCGCGGCAGCAGGGTGTGCACGGCCCGGCCCCACCAGTCGTCGACGACTCCGACGATACGGTCGTAGTCGGCGGGCGCGGCGTGGCGGATCGCGATTTCTGACACCATGCCGGCGATTCTAGCCACGCGGCCGGGCCCGCTTCTCATCGCGCGAGAGTGATCGGTTCGGCGGCGTAGCGGTTCTGCTCGGCGAGCAGGCGGGCGAAGGCGCCGCCCGCCTGCTTGAGCTGCGCGTAGGTACCGCGTTCGACGATCCGGCCCGCGTCGAGGACGACGATCTCGTCGACATGACCGAGCGTGCTGAGCCGGTGTGAGATCATGATGACCGTGCGGCCCGCGGTGAGCCGCTCGATCGCGCGCATGACCTCCACCTCCGCTTCCACGTCCAGATTGGCGGTGGGTTCGTCGAGGATGAGGATCGGGGCGTCGCGCAGGATGGCACGCGCGATGGCGATTCGCTGCCGTTGCCCGCTGGAGAAGTTCCTGCCCTGCTCCCGGACCTGCGCGTCGTAGCCTTCGGGGATCGCCATGATCGTCTCGTGCACGGAGGCCTGCCGCGCGGCCGCGACGATCTCGTCCGGCGAGGCGTCCGCGCGGCCGATGCGGATGTTGTCCCGGATCGTGCCCTCGAACAGCACCGAATCCTGGAGCACCATCCCGATGTTGCCGCGCAGCACGTCGAGCGGGTAGAGGCGGACGTCGGTGCCGTCGATCGTGATCGTCCCCGACCACGGCTCGTGGAACCGGGGCAGCAGCTTGACCAGCGTGGTCTTCCCGCTGCCGGACAGGCCCACCAGGGCGATCCGGGTGCCGGCGTGTACTTCGAGGTCGACGCCGTGCAGGACCGGCCTGCCGGGGTCGTAGCCGAACACGACATCGCGCAGGGCCAGCTCGCCGCGTACCCGGATCGGCTCGGCGTGCTCCGCGGGTTCCGGTTCCTCCCAAGGCTGGTCCAGCAGATCCTGGATGCGCTGGGCGGCCGCCGCTCCGGCGGAGGACAGGAGCATGAGCTTGGACAGGTCCCGCATCGGCTGGTACAGCAGCTTGGAGTAGGCCAGGAACACCGTCAGGGTCCCGACGGTGACGCTGCCCGCCGGGACGGTGAGCACGCCGAGGCCGAACCCCGCGTGCCCGGCGGCGATCCACGCGCCGAGCATGATGATCACCGCGGTGCTCACGGCGATGAGCACGATGACCATCGGGCTGAACTCGGCCTGCCGCCGTCCGGCGCGCAGGCCCGAGCGCCGCTGGGCGCCGACCCGTCCGGCGAAGGTGGCCGCCGCCCACGCCTGCACGGTGAACACCTTGATCTCGGCGATGGCGTTGAGGTTCTCGGCCGCGACTTCGGCGACCTGGCCCGCGGCGCGCGCCGTCTCCCGCGAGGCGCGTTTGATCCAGCGGGTGTAGCAGGCGACGATCAGGAACAGCGGCGGGACGACGCACATCGACAGCAGCGTGAACTGCCAGTTGGTCAGCACCAGCACGCCGAGGATCCCGAACAGGGTGAGGATTCCCGACAGCAGGTTCACCAGTCCGTCGGTGACCATCTTTTCGATCTCGGAGACGTTGCCGGTGAGCCGCTGGACGACCTCGCCGATCCGCTGGCGGCCGTGCCAGGCAAGGGAGACGTGCTCGAGGTGGACGAACACCCGGGTGCGCAGCCGCGCGCCGAGGTCCTGGCCGATGAAGGTGCTGATGGACAGCTGCGCGTACGACACCACCGCGTCGGTCAGGCCGAGGGCGAGCAGGAGCCCGCCGGCGAAGAGGATCACCCCGAGCTGGGTGTGCGTCTCGGCGGTACCGAGCCCGGTCCGGTCACCCAGCCGGTCGAGGCGGGCGATCAGCGGGTCGAAGACCGGGAGCCCCGGATCACGGTGGTGCACGATCTTGTCGAGGATGAACTTGAGCGGGAACGCCATGAACACGTTGCTGGCCACGGTGACGAACGTCAGCGCGATCGCCGCCGCGACCAGCAGCCGTCTGCCTTCCAGATGCCGGTACAGGAAACGGATCACGTCCAGCGGTCCTTCCCTGTGCCGTATCGCCGTGCGCACCGGGTGATTTCGGCGAGGGCGGTGGCCAGCTCGGCGGCCCCCGGGGTGCCCAGCCGCCGGACGGGGCGCGACACGATCTTCAGCAGTGCGGCGGCCTCATACAGGCTGCTGCGTCGCACCAGGCTTTCGAGGTGCGCGGCCGGGGTGCCGTGAGCGCGCAACGCGTCGGCGTAGCTGCGGAGGAACAGGCGGGCGGCCGCGGCGAACCAGTCGTGCCCCTCGGGACAGCCCCGCCACAGCTCGGGCGGACGCAGGTAGGCGAGGAAGTAGCCGACGTCGAGTGCCGGATCCCCGGCGCAGGCCTTGTCGAAGTCGGTGATCACCGGGTGCGCGGGGGCGGGAAAGACGAGCTGAGCGGGCTTGAACGCGCCGTGCACCAGGCCGGGCGACTCCGGCACGGTCTCACGCAACGCGCGGGACAGCTCGCGGACGGTCTCGCTCAGGTCCATTGTGGATAGTGGTGCGGCCGTGGTCAGCGTGGTGGTCCACTCCGCGGCGTGGTGCGCGTACGTCGCGCCGGAGGAAGTCGTGGACAGTCCACTGTGGATAGTTCGGGTGTGCAGCCACGCCAGTGCCCTTGCGGAAGCGGTGAGCGCGGCTTCGTCGAGACGGGCCACGGCTGGAGTACCGGCGGCCGCTGTCAGTACCAGGTTCAGCCCCTCGACGAGCGCGATCGGCCGTGGTACGAAGGCCTGCTCGCCGGGGCGCGCGCGCCAGAGCTGTTCGAGCAGTCCATGCGCTGTCACGGCGTCGCCGGGTTCCCGGTAGATCTTGCCGTACACCGTCGGGTGCGGCCCGGGGCCAGGGACCTCGATGATCCGGTACCGGATCACGCAACGTGTCCCCGGCTTGTAGCGCACCGGCGTCGCGTACACCGCGGCGATGCCCGGGGCGGGACGGCCGGTGATCAACCGGAAACCCGACCGCAGTTCCCTGGCGAGCTTGCCGCCGGTGCGCGGCGACAGCGCGGCGGGGAGCGCGGGCAGGTGCTCGTCGACGGGAAATCGTTGCACCGCAAGGCCGAACCGCCGGCAGCGCAGCACCCCGGGCCAGGTGCCGTGCAGGTCCGCCGCGGTGAGGGAGCCGAGTTGGTCCGGCAGCCGGGACGGTTCGGTCAGTGCCCGTTCGGTCAAGCGTGCCGTCACCAGGTCCCCGGCACCCGGATCGTTCTGGTCCCGTGGCTCCCGGAGGACGCGGTAGCTCGCCACCAACCCGTTTCCGGGTTTGCGGCGGAGATAGCGCTCACGCACCGAGACCGCGCCGAACCGGCGGGAATCCTCGTCGGCGACGAGGTCACGCACGACCGCGCGCAACGCGTCGGCCACCGCCTGCTCCGGTCCTGGCGCCGTGGCCATTCCCTCGACCAGGGCCGCGAGTGCCCCCGGCGCCGCCGGGACGTCACGGAAACCAGGGAACGCGTTGATGTCGACGATCACCGGCCCTCGGTTGGTGGCGAGGACGTCCACGCCGTACACCTGCAGGCCGAACACCCGGCCGACCTCGACGGCGAGCCCCCGCCAGCCGGGTGGCGGCACGCGTTCCGCCCCCGGCGAAGGCGCGGTGCCCAGCCGGCTTCCCCGTCGTGTCGCGAAGGCCCGGCCGCCGATGACCCACAGCTTGTGATCCCAGCCGTCGTGGGAGACGAACGGCTGCAGCACCACCGGCTCGTGAGCCCAGCCCGTGGCCAGCTCCCGCAGCCGGGTCAGATCCCCGACCGAGGTCACGACGTCGCGTCGGCGGCTGTAGCGGCTCTTGACCATCACCGGGAACCGGACACCGACCGTTGTGGACAGATGAGCGAGATGGGCCAGCAGGCCCGACAACCTGCCGAAGCTCACAGTGTCCACGAACGGCAGCCCGTGCCGGTGGGCCAGCCGCGCCATCGCGACCCGGTCCCGGCACAGCGCCGCCGCGACCGGGTCGTTGACCACGCGCTCACCGCGTCCGCGCAGCGCCGACGCCAGCTCGAGCGATCGCGGCGAATGGGACTTGAGCAGATACACATCCGCGGGCTCCACGCTCGACGCGCCCTCCGCGTCCGGATCGAACACGGCCACGGTGTGGGCCGGATCCATCAGCTCGGCGAACCGGGACAGGGTGGGGTGCCCCGGGCGGTCGGTCAGCAGGCAGACCTTCACTCAGCTCGCCCGCCCCAGCGCACCCGGACGGGGCAGCTCGCCCGCCACCGTCCGCACGATGCTCCGCGCGACCTTGGTGACGGCGTCCGGAACCCAGTGGTAGCTGGGAAAGTCGTTGACGTCCACGACCACCCAGCCGTCCGGCCCCTCGAGCACGTCCACCCCGTAAAGGCTCAGCCCGAACACCGCGCCGACGCCGGAAACCAGCGCCGCCAGCTCGGCCGCCAGTGGAATCGCCCGCCCTTCGACGATCCGCCGCGGATGCAACGGTGACGGCTGCTCCGTGGCGTACAGTTCGTCCCCGACGCAATACACCTTCACATCGGCACCCGGATTCATCACATAAGGTTGTGCCAGCAGAAAACCCTCGCCGATCAGCCTGTCCCGCAGGTCGATCAGATCGTCGGGCCTGCGTACCAGATGAACCGAACGACAAGAACTGCCGGCGGCCGGCTTGACGACCACCGGATACAGGTCGTCCGGAATATCCCGCAGCAAATCCGGGACCGCCGCGAAATACGTCACCGGAAAAGGAATACCGTGCTTCCGCGCCACCGCGGCGGCCACCGCCTTGTCCCGCACCGGCCGGATCGCGCGAGCGTCGTTGATCGTCATCACCCCGGCCGCCGCGGCCGCTTCCAGCAGGCTCAGTCCCGGACCGCCGGAAACCGTCTTGAGGACCCACACGTCGTGCCCGCGGTCACGCAACAATTCCGTGACCCGCGAGACCGCTCTCCCCGGCTCCACGACATCGACCTCGTGCCCCCAGGCGGTCAGCTTCCTCGCCACGGCGAGCGGCATTCGTTCATTTCGATAGCGATCTTCAACGAGAAAGCAAGCCTTCATCGCGCCGCCGCCCTCACACCGTTACTGGTAAAGCCAAGGTTAACGACCAGTCTCCAGTGGTTATCAGAAGATTAACAAGCGGCCAGTGGTCGGTTGTTCGTGGTCCGATCGGCGGGCCGGATCTCCCGCCTGGGCGGCGGATGGACCACGTGCGGCAACCGGTTCGCCGCGGTTTTCGAACCGGCGGTTAACCGTGAAGAACACCAGACAAACCTCGAAGGCGGCCTTGACAATGACACGGCGGCACGGCCGGACTAAGGAAAGCTCCGCCGTAGCCCTGCTGTCCGGCGCTGACGAACAGCGCCATAACCGGCCACCATAACCTTGTCGTCACACGGTGTTCCGAGTCCCGCGACACTCGACGTCCTCATGCCTCGCCCGGTGGCGTTCCTCTCGGCACGGTGAGGACGAACACGGTGCCCGGCGGGCCGGTGACTTCGAGCCGTCCCCCATGCAGGACGGCGTTTTCGTGGGCGATGGCCAGTCCCAGTCCGCTGCCCTCGGTTTCGCCCCGCGCGTGGTCGCCCCGGACGAAGCGGTCGAAGACGAACGGCGCGAGGTCGGGAGGCAGGCCGGGCCCGGAGTCGGCCACCGCCACCGTCGCGTGGCCGGGCGCGGTGCCGTCGACGGTGACGACGACGGGCGGCGCGCCGTGCCGCACCGCGTTGGTCACCAGGTTCCGCACGATGGTGTGCAGGCGGCGGGGATCACCGACGACGACGGCGTCGGCGATTACGTGCACCCGGATGTCCGTGTCGGGGGCGCTCAACGCGATCGCGTCGTGCACGAGTGCTTCCAGGTCGACGGTCTCCGGCCGGAAATCCGCCGCGCCCGCGTCGAACCGGGACATCTCCAGCAGATCCTCGACGAGCCTGCTCAGCCGCCGGACCTGGGTGCCCAGCAGTTCGGCGGAGCGCTCGCGGTCCGCGACGTCGGTGCTGTGCAGGCTTTCCGTGGCCGCGATCATCGAGGCCAGGGGAGTGCGGAGATCGTGCGCGACGTCGGCGACGAACCGGCGTTGCTGCTGTTCCTTCATCCGCAGCTGGTCGATCGATTCGCCGAGCCGCTGCGCCATGGCGTTGAACGCACCCGCGAGATCGGCGAGCTCGTCGTTGCCCCGTACCGGAACCCGCGTGCCGAGGTCGCCGGAGCCGAACCGCTGGGCGGCGTCGGCGGCGGCCCGCACCGGGCGCTGGATGCCCCGGGCGGCGAGGACGCCGAGCAGCGCCGCGACCACGGCGACGCCGGTGCCGACCAGGGCGAGCCGCTTGCGCAGCAAGGAGAGTTCGTCGTCGAGCGGGCGCAGATCGTAGAACTCGGCCAGCACGAGATCCGTGGAGATCTCCCGGACGACCGCGAGTTGCGGGCTGTCCGGCGTGTCGGGGGTGTAGGTGATCACGGCCTGGGTGCCCCGGACGCTGTCGATCACGTCCACCGGGAGGTCCTGGCCGAACGCGCGGCTGTTCGTGCTGGCGACGGCGATGTACTGGCCGTGCTCGATCTGCGAGATCGGGCCCGCGGTGCCGTGCCTGTTGACCACGGCCCAGGTGAGCCCGATCCTGCCCTGCATGAAGTGCGCCACTTCGTCCACTTTGGACATGGCGGGGGCGCGGGAGTCGCGGGTGCGGTCGTACGCCTGCTGGGCGTCCGCGAGGATGCCCGCCCGCGCGGATTCCACGAACCTGTGCCGCGCGGACCCGGCCTGGATCTCGTAGGCGACGAAACCCATCGCGACGGTGGCGGCGACCGTCATCAGGACGACCGTGAACGCGATGCTCTCCCGCAGCCCTGGCCGCCACTTCACGGCTTGACCAGGCGGTACCCGAGACCACGGACCGTGCGCAGCAGTGTCGGATTGCCGGTGTCGGGCTCGATCTTCGACCGCAGCCGCGCGACCGCGGCGTCCACCAGCCGGGAGTCGCCGGCGAAACCGTAGTCCCAGACGCGCTTGAGCAGCGTCTGGCGGCTCAGTACCTGGCCGGCGTGCTCGGCGAATTCCAGCAGCAGCCGCAGTTCCGTGGACGTCAGGTGCAGTTCGGCGCCGCCCTTGGTGACCAGCATGGCCTCGCTGTCGATCGCCAGATCGCCGAAGACGTGCACCGTCGACGCCGGCGCGGGCGCGATGGTCGCGCGGCGCAGGATGGTCTTGATGCGTGCGTCGAGCACCCGTGGCTCGGCGGGCTTGACCACGTAGTCGTCGGCGCCGCCTTCCAGGCCGACCACCATGTCGACCGGATCGCCGCGCGCGGTCAGCAGGACCACCGGGATCGTGTCGCCGGCGCGGATCCGGCGGCACACCTCGAAGCCGTCGATGCCGGGCAACATCACGTCGAGCAGCACGAGATCGAGCGACGCGCGGCGCTCGGCCAGGGCGTCGAGCGCCTGTTCACCGGTCGGGGCGACCTCGACCTCGTGGCCGAGCCCGCGCAGCGCGCGGGAAAGCGTCTCCGCCAGTACGGCGTCGTCCTCGACGAGCAGGAGCCGGGGCACCAGGGGACCTCCTCGCTGATCATGATCGGATGCGGGAAAACGGTATACCACCGGTTACGCCGGACGGCCGCTCATCGTCGCGCCCGGGTGGGGTATCCGCGCGACCACGCGGCCGTGGTGTTCGAAATGCCACCACTCGTTGTCGTACACGCGGTAGAGGCCGTAGCGCGCGCCGTGGCGTTCCAGCCAGCGTGCCCCTTCGGCGGGACGCACGTCGAGCGCGGTCCCGGCGACGTGCCGGGACTCGTGTGGCGGCAGCACGTGCCGCCGCGCCGCCTCGGCCGAGCCGGTCCGGCGCACCTCCTCGGTGAAGAGCCGGTGCTGCTCCGCGGCGTCGCGATGGCCGGAGGTCAGCCCGATGAGCGTGCCGTGCCGCCAGAACGCCTCGGCCCTCGCGGCGGTGAACGCCGCCGAAGTCGCCGGGGTGAGTCCGGTGAGGTCCTCGGCAGGGAAACGCACCGCCAGCGCCCATTGGCAGGCGAGATGGTGGGCGCGGCGAGGAGCGCGTGCGAACGCCACGGGCAGCAGCAGCACGGCCAGGATGCGGGTGATCGCCTGGAACACCCGGTCGCGGGCGCGGTCGGGCAGGACACCGGTCTCGGTCATGGCGTCCACTCTCGGCCGGGACTGTGCGACGCCGTCCGTCGCCCGATGACAGCACCACGACGAAATGTGACGGTTTCGCACGCTCCCGCCCTGGCGCACAGGTACGTCCAGCCGGGCATCAGCGGCCCGTCTCTTGCTCGTTCATGACATCCCCCATCGGACGGTTTGAGCGACTGCTCAACGGGAGCGTAGGCGATGTTGAGCGATCGCTCAAGGGCGGCCTGCGCGCCGGGAGACGGCGTGGTGAACTCAATGAACACAACCGTGACAGCGGTCACGTGGCTGCCGAAGGTGTGCAGGTCGCGCCGTGGCGGCGCGGGATCCGATGGGAGGCCGTGATGGCGACGATGCCGGGACGCCGACGCGTGGTGGGACGACTGGCGGTGGCTGCCGCGATGGCGGCCGGGCTGCTGGCGGCTTGTTCGAGCGCCGCGACGGCCGCACCGCCGGACCGGGTGCTCGATTTCGCCCGGCCTTCGACGGGCTGTCTTCAGCCTTCGGCCGTCACGCCCGGGGCCACCGTTTCCGGCAAGGTCGTCTCCGGCGGGATCGAGCGGACCTATCTGCTGCACGTTCCGCGGGGCTATCGGCCGCACCGGCCGACGTCGCTGATCCTGTCCTTCCATGGGCACAAGCGGACCTCGGCCTATCAGGAGTCGTTGTCCGGCTTCGATTCCGGCGACAGCATCGCGGTCTATCCGCAGGGGCTGGCCGGCACCGACGGCGAGACGGCGTGGACCGGCGCGCCGTACTCGAACCGCGCGGACGACGTCCTGTTCGTCAGCGATCTGCTGAACCAGCTGCAGCGGCAGCTGTGCGTCGACCCCGCGCGGATCTACGCGGCGGGCAAGTCGAACGGCGGCGGGTTCACCGGCGTCCTCGCCTGCCGCCTGAGCGGACGGATCGCTGCCTTCGCCCCGGTCTCGGGGGCGTTCTACGACGTCGGTGCCGGGTGTTCCCCGACGCGCCCGGCACCGATTCTCGACTTCCACGGCACCGCCGACCAGACCATCCCGTACGCCGGGAACGCCGAACGGAAGCTACCGTCCATTCCGGACTGGCTGGCCGCATGGGCCCGGCGCGACGGCTGCGCGGCCACCCCGGTGGTGCGTGACCTGGGCAAGGGCGTCAGCGTCAGCACGTGGCCGGGCTGCGCACGGGGCGCGAAGGTCGAGCACTACCGGCTCGAAGGGCTGGGGCACGACTGGCCGAGCACGAAGCCGAACCTCGACTCCGACGAACCCGCGGCGATGGACGCCACGCCGGTGATCGAGCGGTTCTTCGCCGAACACCCCCTGCGGTCCGGCCTCCGCTGACGCCGGTTCAGTCCTCGGCCAGCCATCGCAGGACGTCGCCGGTGTGCTCGCCGAGCGCGGGCACCGGTCCCATCTCCGGCTCGCGGCCGGGCACGGTCACCGGCGGGACGAGCGCGTCGACCTCGCCCGCCGGTGTCGCGACCCGCCGCCAGCGGTCACGTTCCGCGAGCTGCGGGTGGGTGGCGAACTCGGCCATCGACCGCTGCCGCGCGAACGCGATCCGCGCGGCGTCCAGCCGTTCGACCAGCTGTTCGCCGGTCAGCCCGGCGAACACCTTGCCGATGATCTCGTCCAGTTCGGCGCGATGCGCGACCCGGTCCGCAGTGGACGTGAACCGCGGATCGCCCGCCGTTTCCGGAAGCCGCAGCACCGACTCGCAGAACGTCCGCCATTCGCGCTCGTTCTGGATGCCCAGCTGGACGGTGGTGCCGTCGCCCGCGGTGAAGGCGCCGTACGGGGCGATCGTCGCGTGGTTCACCCCGGTCCGCGCGGGCGGTTCGCCGCCGTAGGTCGTGTAGTAGTACGGGTAACCCATCCACTCGCCGAGCGCCTCGAGCATCGAGACCTCGAGGTTCGTCCCGCGCCCGGTGTCGCGGCGTTCGTACAGCGCGGTGAGGATGCCGGTGCAGGCATACATCCCCGCCGCGATGTCCGCGATGGACACTCCGGTCTTCGCGGGCGAATCGGGCGTGCCGGTGATCGACACCAGCCCCGCCTCGCACTGGATCAGCAGGTCGTAGGCCTTGCGATCCCGGTACGCGCCGGTGCTGCCGTAGCCGGAGACGTCGCAGGTGATCAGCGCCGGATGGCTTTCCGCCAGCGCCTTCGAGCCGACCCCGAGGCGGTCGGCGGCGCCGGGGGCGAGGTTCTGCACGAACACGTCCGCCCGGTCGATGAGCCGTCGCAGCACCCGCAGGCCGTCCGCGCTCTTGACGTCCAGCGCGACACTCTCCTTGCCGCGGTTGAGCCAGACGAAGTGGCTGGACATCCCGTGCACGGTGCGGTCGTAGCCGCGGGCGAAGTCCCCGGTGTCCGGTCGTTCGACCTTGATCACCCGCGCACCGAGGTCGGCGAGCTGACGGGTCGCGAACGGCGCCGCCACCGCCTGCTCCAGTGAAACGATCACAATCCCGGCCAATGGTCCCGGCATCCGAGGGCCTCCTAGCTCGTACGTTCACCTCCAGCATGAGCGGTCGGTGGCGATACCGGAAATTACCGTTCTCCGGCGGTGTGATGCGTCCCAGGCATAATCGCCAGGCATGGACGTCCGCGAGCTGACCTGGTTCACCACCCTGGCCGAGACCGAGCACGTGACCGACGCCGCGGCCGCGCTGAACATCGCGCAGCCGACGTTGTCCCGCGCCGTCGCGCGGCTGGAACGCCGTCTCGGCACGCCGCTGTTCGACCGGACCGGGCACCGGCTGCGGCTCAACCAGTACGGGCAGGTGTTCCGCGCGCACGCGCTCAAGGCGCTCGGCGAGCTGTCCGCCGCCGAACACCGCATCGCCACGCTGATCGACCCGGAGCGGGGCACGGTCTCGCTGGCGTTCCTGCACTCCTTCGGCACCTGGCTGATCCCGGAGCTGATCAGCACCTACCGCGAGCGCGTGCCCCGGGCGCATTTCCTGTTGCGCGGCGACGCGGCGGATTCGATCCTCGCGGATCTGCGGCGCGGCCACGTCGATCTCATCGTCACCAGCCCGGAACCCGCGGGGTCCGATGTGGACTGGACACCGATCGGCGTCGAGCGGCTGTGTGTCGCGGTGCCCGCCGGGCACCGGCTCGCACGGCGCAAGAAGGTCTCGCTGGCGGAGTTCGCCGAGGAGGATTTCATCGCCCTGCAGCCGGAATTCGGCCTGCGGCAGATCACCGACCAGCTGTGCCGCCGGGCCGGGTTCACCCCGCGGATCACGTTCGAGAGCACCGAGCTCGCCACGATCCAGGGCCTGGTCGCGGCCGGGCTGGGGGTGGCGATCATGCCGACGCCGCGCGGGGAACCGAGCCCGGACGCGCCGGTCCGGCTGCGGTTGTCCGATCCGGAGGCACAGCGCACGGTCGGCGTCGCGGCGCTGGCCGGGCGGCATCAGGCGCCCGCGATCGCCCGTTTTCACGAGTTCGTCCGGTCCTGGCCGGTCGATCATGCCTCCCGGGTATGAACCCCGCACAAACTGGTCATTTCACGTATGGGCCGTCGAGGGGCAGAGTGAGAGGTGAGAGAACGGCAAGGAGGACGAGATGGGTTGGCAGGGCAGGTATTTCGAGGACTTCGTGGTGGGCGACGTGTACCGCCACCCGCTCGGCCGCACGGTGACCGAGACGGACAACTCCTGGCTGACGCTGCTGACGCAGAACACCGCGCCCCTGCACTTCGACCGGCACTACGCCGGGCAGACGCAGTGGGGCAAACCGCTGGTCGACTCGACGTTCACCCTCGCACTGGTCACCGGCCAGAGCGTCACCGACGTCTCCCAGCACGTGATGGCGAACCTCGGCTGGGACCGCGTCCGGCTGCCGAACCCGGTGTTCGAAGGCGACACGATCTACTCACAGTCCGAGGTCCTGAGCGCCCGCGAGTCGAAGTCCCGCCCTGACGTCGGGGTCGTTCAGGTTCGCACGATCGGGTACAACCAGGACGGCGTCATCGTGATCACGTTCGAACGGACGCTGCTGGTGTACCGGCGCGGTCACGGGCCCGGCTTCGCCGACGTCGAACCGGTGTGGGACGAACGGTCGCGCCGCGCGGCCGGGATCGAGGAGCCGAAATGACCGCGCGTTCGCTGTTGTTCGTGCCGGGGAACCGGCCCGAGCGCTTCCCCAAGGCGGCGGCGAGCGGCGCGGATCTGGTGTTGTGCGACCTGGAGGACGCCGTCGCGCCGGAGGACAAGGCAGGGGCGCGGGCCGAGGTGGCCGCGTGGGCAGGGCAGAACCGCGCCGCGGTGCGGATCAACGCGGCCGGCACCCCGTGGTACGAGGACGATCTGGCCGCGTTGGGCGAGGTGCCGGGGCTGCGCGCGGTGGTGCTGCCCAAGGCCGAGGACGTCGACGCGCTGCGTGCCACGGTGTCGCGTTTGGACGGAGGCGTCGAGCTGTACGCGTTGGTGGAAAGCGCGCGAGGGATCCGGGACGCCGACCGGCTCGCCGAGGTCCCCGGCGTGACGCGCCTCGTGTTCGGGAACGTCGACTTCGGACTGGACGCGGGAATCACGGTGTCGGACGCGGGGGAGCGGGAGCTGCTCTACGCGCGCTCCCGGCTGGTGATCGCGTCGCGGGCTGCGGGGCTCGTGGCACCGATCGACGGGGTGACGACCACTTTGGACGATCCGGACCTCACCCGCGCCGCCGCGCGGCGGGGACGCGACCTCGGCTTCGGTGGCAAGCTGTGCCTGCACCCGAAGCAGGTCGAGCCGGTGAACGCGGCGTTCAGTCCCGATGAGACGGAGCTGCGCTGGGCGCGCCGGGTCGTCGAGGCCGCCGGTGCGTCGGGTGGCGCGGCGGTGCGGGTGGACGGGCAGATGATCGACAAGCCGCGGCTGGAACTGGCGCGCAGGCTGCTGGGAGAGAACGGAAAATGACCGAGGCCACACTGGACCACCCGAACGCTCCGGAGGACGTGCTGGCGCACATCCCGCCCGGCGCGGACATCATCGTGCCGATCCAGCTGGGTGAGCCGATCACCCTGCTCGACACGCTCGAAGCGCACGCGGATTCTCTTGCGGGCGTGCACATCCACCGGATGGACCCGTACCTGAAGCGCCGTTACATCGAGGGCGCGTTCCCAGGCAGGCTGGAGCACGTCGACTACTTTCTCGGCGCCGGTTCGCGGGAGGCGTTCTGGGCGGGCACCTGTGACCTCGTGCCGAACCACTTCAGCGAAATGCCGCTGCTGCTGCGGAAGTCGACGAAGCTGAGCATCGTGCTCGCCGCCGCCAGCCCACCCGACGAGCACGGCTACTTCAGCCTCGGCACCAACGCCGACTACACCGCGGCGTTCATCGGCGAAGTCCCGTTCTTCCTTGAAGTGAACGAGAACATGCCGAGGACCTTCGGGCACAACCAGGTCCACATCAGCCAGGTCGCAGGCTGGTGCCGTGCCGACCGCCCGCTGCACGAGTCCCCGCCCGCGCGGCCCGACGAGCGCGACCACCGGATCGCGGGCTTCATCGCCGACCGGATCCCGGACGGCGCCTGCCTGCAGGTCGGCGTCGGCCGGATCCCGAACGCGCTGCTGTCGTCGCTGCGCGGGCACCGGCACCTCGGCCTGCACACCGAGGCGATCTCGGACGGCGTACTGGACCTTGTGGACAGTGGCGCACTGGACGGGACCCGGAAGCATCAGGAGCGCAACAAGCACGTCGCGACGTTCGCGGTGGGGACGAAGCGGCTGTTCGACTGGCTGCACAACAACACCGCGGTCACGATGGAACCGGTCGACTGGGTGAACGACCCGCGTGTGGTGGCCCGCGAGCCGAACTTCGTGTCCATCAACGCGACCAGCGAGGTCGACCTGATGGGGCAGGCGGCGAGCGAGACCATCGCCGGCCGGTACTGGTCGTCCTCCGGCGGCCAAGCCGACTTCGCCAGGGGAGCGATGTATTCGCCGGGCGGGCAGGCGTTCCTGGTGCTGCACTCGGCCACCCACGACGGGAAGAGCCGGATCAACGCGCAGCTGACGCCGGGCAGCGCGGTCACGACGTTGAAGAACACCATCGACCACGTCGTCACCGAATACGGCGTCGCGGAACTACGCGGCAAGAGCCTGGCACGGCGCGCGGAGTCGCTCATCGCGATCGCTCACCCCGAGCACCGGGACCGCCTCACCGCCGACGCCCGCAAAACCGGCCTGCTCCCGTAACTGCGGTGGTCCGTGAATGCCACATTGAAAGACTCAGAGTCTCTCAATGTGGCC